>JAQWJX010000032.1:0-9951 GCA_029248145.1 Schleiferiaceae bacterium
CTATCGTGAAGTGAGAACTCGCCCAGGCGATCTGTTTTCGAAGGCAATGATCCAGCGTACCATTCGTGAGTTATCGCAATTGGGTTATTTCGATCAAACGCAGATCGGTGTAAATCCTGTGCCAGATCCTCAAACAGGTACTGTTGACCTTGAATATACTGTGGTCGAAAAATCGACTTCACAGCTCGAACTCCAGGGTGGATGGGGTGCGAATCGTGTGGTCGGTACTCTTGGTTTGAATTTTAACAACTTCTCCGCTAAAAACGTGGGTAACAAGCGCGCTTGGCAACCGTTGCCGACGGGTGATGGTCAGACGATTAGTATTCGTGCTCAATCGAATGGCCTCTATTTTCAGAGTTACAACGCTTCCTTTACGGAGCCATGGTTAGGCGGTAAAAAGCCCAATAGTTTTACCGGAACGATCTATCATAATGTTCAAAGTAATGGTGTTCAAGCAAGCGATCCGAACCGTCAAAGTCTATTGATCACTGGTATCAATTTTGGATTGGGCCAACGCTTGAAGTGGCCAGATGATTATTTCACCTTGTACCAAGGATTGGAATTTCGCCGATTTAATTTGAACAACTTCCCAACCGGATTCTTGAACTACAATAAGGGAATCTCAAATAACGTTAACTACAAATTCACGTTGGGTAGAAATAACACGGATGTGCCAATTTTCCCTACGCGAGGCTCACAAATCAGTTTCGCTGCGGAATTGACACCTCCCTTCAGTTTGCTACGTGATGATATCGACTATAAGAGTCTTTCGTCGGAAGAGCGCTTTAAGTTAGTGGAGTATCACAAGTGGAAGTTGAATGCAGATTGGTTTGCGCCGATCACATCAAAGTTAGTGATCCGTACTCACGGAGAATTCGGTTATTTAGGCAGCTACAACAAGGATTTAGGTTTACCGCCGTTTGAACGTTTCTATGTAGGCGGTGATGGATTGGCCAATTTCGTAATCGACGGTCGTGAAATCATAGGTCTTCGTGGATACACTAATAATTCGATCACGCCAGGCGGTGGTGGTGCACTTTACAATAAATATGTGTTCGAGATGCGCTACATCATTGCTAACAATCCTTCTGCACAAGTCTTCCCGCTCATCTTTATGGAAGGCGGTAACAACTACGATGATTTCTGGGACTACCGTGCGTTTAATTTGAAGCGTAGTGCAGGTGCTGGTTTGCGTATTTATATGCCTATGTTTGGATTGATGGGCGTCGATGTTGCTTATGGATTTGACCCTGAGCCTAATGGCGCCTCGGCAAGCGGATGGCAGACGCATTTCATCATTGGACAACAGTTCTAATTGAAGTACCTTCAAGCCCGTGAAAAAAATAGGATTAATTCTTGCTGTACTCTTTTCCACTTCGCTAATGGCTCAGCGTTATGGTGTTGTTGATACGGATTACATCTTGAAGAATTTACCTGAATATGCACAGGCTAAAGCCCAAGTAGATCAGCTGAGTACCCAATGGGCCGGTGAAGTAAGTGCACTACAGAGTGATTTACAGAGTTTAAAAGATGCATTGGCGGCAGAGCAAATATTGCTTTCCCCAGAAAATTTAGAAAAACGCGAAGCAGCTATTGTGCAGAAAGCAGAAGAAGTACTTGCTTTGCAACAGAAATATTTTGGGCCAGAAGGTTTGCTCTTTGAAAAGCGAACACAGCTAGTCCAGCCCATTCAGGACAAAGTTTTTGGCGCGGTTCAGGCGTTGGCTCAGAAGCGTAAATTAGAACTGGTACTGGATAAAAGTGCTCAAAGTGGTGTGCTCTTTGTCAAAAAAGAGAAAGACTACAGCGAGGAAGTTTTAAATAGTTTAAAGAAATAAATCAACAGACAATGAAAAGAGTATTACTCGTAATCGCCTTGACCTTAGGCTTCGCAGGAACCACAGTTGCCCAGCAAAAAGTAGGTCACATCAATGTAGATGAACTAATTTCTGTAATGCCAGAATACCTTTCAGCTCAGGCTGAAATAGAAAAGTATGCCGGCCAGTTGGAAAGTGATGCGACCGCCATGCAGGAAGAATACATGACGAAATTGCAAAACGCTCAAGCGAATATGGATACTTGGACGGAATTGCGCCTTCAGAAGGAGAATGAGGAGTTGCAGACTATGGGTCAGCGTATTCAGCAGTTCAACCAAAGTGCGCAACAAGAGTTGCAGCGTAAGCAGATGGATCTCATGCTGCCAATCAGCGAGAAAGCGCAAGCAGCAGTAGAAAAAGTGGCTTCAGCGAATGGCTTCACTTATATTCTAGACGCATCGGCATCTAAAGCAGTAGTGATCTATCTTGACGGTGGTGAAGATATCTTGCCGTTGGTGAAGGCTGAACTAGGCATTAACTAAGCCGGGTAAAAAAATATTTTTAAGCCCTCCGCGAGCGCAGCTCGCGGAGGGCTTTTTATTTGGTATTTTGCGTGCTGTGAAAAGGCAACGCAAAATAGGTTTATTCGATAGCGGCTTGGGCGGTCTTACGGTGCTGCGTGCATTGGAAGAGAAATTACCCGGGGTCGATAAGGTGTATTACGGTGATACACTTCACTTACCGTATGGTGATAAAAGTGATGAAGCCATTCGAAGCTTCAGTCGAGAGATTGTCGGATTCTTAGCGGCTCAAGGTTGCGATGTGATTGTTATTGCTTGCAATAGCGCGAGTGCTGCGGCAGGTTCGATGCTCGAAGCATCCTTTCCAGATTTGACCTTTATCAATGTGATTGACCCGGTGGTGGACGCATTAGCAGAAGGTGCTCCGCGGAAAACAGCTTTATTAGGAACGCGGGCGACGGTGCGAAGCGATGCCTATGCAAAACGCTTGGAAGCACTTAAAGTGCCACACGAAGTAGTGGCATTGCCAACACCTTTGCTGGTTCCGCTGATTGAAGACGGATTTTTAGGTACGGGGATAGAGGAAAGTGTGCTCGAACACTATCTGAACGATCCTTCATTGAAAGGTATTGAAGCCATAGTGCCAGGTTGTACGCATTACCCACTTTTGCGCGAGGCAGCAGCGAAATTACGCCCTGGTGTGGATTGGATAGATGCACCTGCTATAGTGGCAGAAGCCGTAGATTCGGCTTGGGATGCTACTGTTGAAGGATTAGGAACCACGACCTATTATTTAAGCGATGCCACACCCAGCTTTCTGGCATTGGCATGCAGTACCTTTGGCATCAAAGCCCATTGGGAAAAAAAAGTGCTTTAACGCTGACCCTCTCCGTAACGGTACATCCATGAGCTGATCGTTGAGACGAGCAGACTGAACAGAATGGCTGTCCACACGCTTGCTACTTCAAGGCCATCGATCCATTGGTCTGCGACCCCAATTATTATGGCGTTGATGATCAACAAAAAGAGTCCCAAACTCATGAAGGTTAGCGGTATGGTAATGATGATCAGCAGCGGCTTCAAAGTAGCATTCAGGAGTCCCAACACAATGGCTACACCAACAGCCGTTGAAAAACTACTTATGCTTACACCGGGAAGTATCCAATCGGCCAGAAAAACGGCAATGGAGCTCACAACAAGTCTTGAAAGAAGTCCAGGTTTTTGTTTCATGTGCGGTATATTCACTTTTTCGAAAAGTACATAAAATGAAAAGAATGAAAAGCTTCCTTTTCGCTGCATTTTTAGCGTCAGCCACACTGTTTAGTTGCCAGCCTACGACCACTGTTGATACCGTGTCTGCTGAGCGGCCACCAATGATTGGCGATACGACACTTCGGGCGGAGCTGTTTGTAGATCCGCACAGCTTTAGCACGCCAGAGGCGACGGTAACGCATCTTGAATGGAACGCAAAAGTGGATTTCGAAGCACAAGAAATTCATGCAACGGCGGTTTGGACGTTATCAGAAACCCATGGCGATCAGGTGGTTTTTGATACGAAAGCGCTTCAGATTGAAGCGGTCCTATTGGACGGACAAGAAGCGCAATGGCGCTTTGGGGCGGAAGACGATTTGTTGGGTTCTGCTTTGATCGTTTATGACCTTAGTCCGGTTTCCAAAGAGGTAAGTATTACCTATTCTACGACAGAAGGAGCGGAAGCGGTGCAGTGGTTTCCTGCAGCATTGACCCAAGGAGGGCGTATGCCGTTTTTATTTACACAGAGTCAAGCCATTCTTGCGCGTACATGGATTCCATGTCAAGACCGTCCAGGAGTACGCTTTACCTATAACGCGAAAGTACAAGTACCGGAAGGGATGTTGGCGCTAATGAGTGCCTCAAATCCAACGCAGAAATCAGCTACAGGAAGTTATGAATTTACTATGCCCCAGCCCATCCCTAGTTATCTCATGGCTTTAGGTGCTGGTGATCTAGAGTTTATTGCACTAGGTGAACGATCAGGCGTATATGCTGAACCTGAAATGGTGCGCAATGCAGCTTTCGAATTTGGGCAGACAGAGAAGATGATCGAAAAGGCTGAAGAACTGTACGGACCGTATTATTGGGGTCGTTACGATATGCTGGTGCTGCCGCCTAGTTTCCCCTTTGGTGGAATGGAGAACCCTCGTTTGACTTTTCTTACACCCACTGTTGTGGTTGGCGATTTAAGTTTAGTGAGTCTCATCGCTCATGAATTGGCCCACAGTTGGAGCGGTAATCTTGTCACTAATGGAACTTGGAACGATTTCTGGCTTAACGAAGGTTTTACAGTCTACTTCGAAATGCGCATTATGGAGCGCGTTTATGGTCCCGATTTCGCGGATATGCTTGTCGCATTGAGTTATGATGATCTTCAAAAAGAATTGGCGCATATGTTGGAGAACGATCCAGAGGCCACCATTTTGAAGCAGGACTTGGCAGGTAAAAATCCCGACGACGGGGTAAATGCCATTGCCTATGATAAAGGTTTTCATTTCTTAAAATTGTGCGAACAGACCGTGGGAAGAGACACTTGGGATGCCTTTATCAAAGGTTATTTCGAGAAGTATCGATTCAAAACCATGGTAACGGAGCAGTTTTTACAAGAGTTAGCGCAGCTGTTGACTCAAGAACAGTGGGATGCTATTGGTGTGGATCAATGGGTCTATGGAAAAGGACTTCCAATGAATTGTCCATTCCCAGCATCCAACAGATTCTTTATTGTGGACGAAGCTGTGAAAATGATGCTGAGCACAGCACCTGAAGCACCCGATGCGAAACAGATGTGTTATGCGGAATTTGAAACCACTAAGTTTTGGTCGACCCACGAGTGGTTGCGTTATATACGCGGCCTAGAAGCGGGTGGAGCAACGGTGGGTCATTATGCATTAGCCGACGAGAATTACGGTTTTAGTGGAAGCCCGAATCCTGAGATAGTCGCGGCATGGTTTTCAGCTATTTTAAAGACAGATTACGAAGGTTTCGATCGTGCTATCTACAAGAAGACAGTGGAAGAGTTTTTAGTGAAGGTGGGGCGCAGAAAATTTATTGTGCCTATGTATGAAAGTATGCTGAATGGCGACGAGAAACGTCAGCAATGGGCACGTGAGATTTATAAAAAAGCACGGCCTTCGTACCACCCGCTCTCACAGGGTACCTTAGATGCATTATTCGAAACTAATGAGTAAAACGAACCTCAAGGCTATCTTGTTCTGGCCATAGTAATTCGAAGGTCCCGCTACCTGGCGTAGGTTCGGTCGTCGATTCTTCAGGCTTTTTAAAGATGTTTTTCAAGTCTTCTCTTTCCTGTTGAAGGGCTTCCTTGAAGCTACGATTGATCCGTTCTCGGTCAAGACTTATACACACGTCATCTAAATTACAACCTACAATCAGTCGGACATAAGGTTGATTTTCGTTCTCTGCCTCTCCGATCCAATTCCCTAAATCTCTATTTGAATTTTTACCTCGCATGGCGAGATCTTTCAGGCCGAGTCGAACGCTATAACGGAGGTCATCGGTTTCTAGATTTTGCCAGCCGTTCACCCAAAGATTCAGTGCACTATTTTTCACTTCCATTTCAGGGAGTAGCAGTGTATCTCCGTGGACACGAAATGTAGAAGCGAGGTAGGGAAATTCAATTTTATCCAATTCACCTTTATCGATAAAAGCGCTTAACTCCTGCAGTGGTGCATAATTCTGCAACGTACCGCCTTTAATCGCTCCTTCTCCTTTGATATCGGTTTTAGTACTGTGCTGCTCCCATTCACTATCAAAGGCTAGTGAAACAGTGGCAGTAGCATTGGCTTCACCCAGCAGATTAGAGGCATTTAAATCTTCAATATCAAAACTGTTGAAGCTGGCAAGCAATTGGTCCAATTTTATAGACTGTACGAATACATCTCCTTTAAGTACATTGTCGGAACCGACTTCGTACAGTGCCCAATTTCCACCTAGCGTTCCATCACAACCGTCAATACGCATGGCGTCTCCTATGATCCAGTTACCTCGATTATAAACAGTACCCACGAGATTCGCGCCATTGAAATCACCAAGCTTTACATGGTCTACCTTAACAGCGACGGAGTAATCGAAACTGGTTTCTTCGTCGAGTTCGTCATCTTCGAATTCCCAATACAGCAAAGGATCAATAGAAATAGTAGGGCTTTCTAGGCTTAAAACAACCTTTGGGTAGCCACTCGCCTCTAATGCATTATAAATAGTCCCAGTGACTACGGCTGTGTTTTCTCCACTTTGCAAGAAACACCGATCGATTTGAACATTCCGACCGTCGATACCTAATTCCGCTTCGACTTTTTCAAATGAGATGTTACTACCGGCTAGTGCAAAGGCGCCTTCGAACAAAGAAATATCTCCTTTAAAAATGGGGCTACCGACAGGCGTAAAATCTTCCCAAGAACGAAAACCTTGTGTAAGCGAAATGTTATCACCTTTCCAGAAGCCCATGGGGTTCACAAGAAGATCCGTTTCAATGAAATCAAACAGTTCGCTTAGGTTGGACCCGCCCTCTAGATGGGTGTAAAGGGTAGGAGCGTTCCCCTTTAATTCGAGGGTACCGGTAATCTCACCTGTATTGGTTTCCAGTGCAAGTGAAGGTATACTCAGCTCAGGAACGGCGCCCCAACGCCACTGTCCTTTTCAGGAAAGCGAAGGCACTGCAATTCCGTTGTAATTCAAAGTAGTATTCTTCGTATCGAAGTCGAGCACCAACTGGTCCCAAGTTCCGGCCCAGCCCCAATCTGCGCGTAAGCCGTTGATTTCAATTTCATCAGGAATCTCGAACAGAGGTACATAGCTAAGTGCTTTTGGAATGTCCGTTTGTACCGCACTTATCTTTCCTCCATCTTGATTAAGATCTAGATTGATCCGAGCTCCGTCGAGTGTTAAGTCACTTGTAGAAAGCGCCCACTCTTGGTCAATAATTAGTTCGATACTTCCTGCTATTGGGGCATTAACAAGGAAAATTTCACCGGCGAGGGTTGCGTTAGTAGCAGCTAAATCTACCTTCAGAGACAGCTCGGTACGATTCCCAATGATACCGGACGCATACAAAGTGTTGATGGAGCTGCTGTAATAAGACTTATCAAAAACGTTGTCATAAGTCACATTCACATCAAAAGCCTCGAAGTACCGCAGGTTTATATCAGCATTTGATGAATCGGTAGTATTTAGTAAATCCCAATTATCGCCGCGACTTGAACGCGTTAAGTGAATTTCTCCCGTGCTAACCGCCAATTCTTCTATGGTATAAGTTCCACGAATCACTTCTAGAACATTCATCCCTAAGCCAACTTTCTCGGCCTTAACTAGCGGTTTTTGGTTGCCAAAAGGATCCGCTATGGTAACCGCATTGAGTAAGATTCGAACTCGCGGAAATCCTGAAAATAGATCCAATTCTATGGTACTTACTTCCACCGGTGCTTTCAACTGCTCATTGAGCTTTGAAATACCGCCACTGATTATTTTATCTTGATTGTAATAAAGATAACCTGCACCCCCTGCTACAACGAGCATAAGGATGAGCGCGAAATATCCTATAAAAATTAGCGCTCGCTTCACGGGCTACCTGGTTTTTAGAAAATCTACTTCTTTAGGATCTAGAAAACGCCATTGTCCGCGACTCAGATTCTTTTTCGTAAAGCCTGCGTATGAGACGCGGTCCATTTTTTCAATGGTGTAGCCCAACTTATCAAAGATGCGGTGCACAATACGGTGCTTACCACTGTGTAAACGTAAGCCCACCTCACGTTTCGTACGTTCGTCGATGTATTTTATTTCTTCAACATCTATTTTACCGTCTTCCAACTCCATTCCTTTTGCGATCGCAGTGAGATGTGTTTTTTGAAGTGGTTTATCTAATACGACGCTGATGATTTGTACCGCACCGTTTTTTGGGTGCGCCATCTTTTTCGCTAGATCTACGTCATTCGTAAAGAGCAAAACACCTGTACTAGTACGATCCATACTTCCCACAGGATACAGTCTTTCTCGACACGCATTCCCGACCAATTCTTCTACAGTTTTCTTAGCTTTCTTGTCAGTGATAGAGGTGATAAAGCCTTTGGGCTTGTTAAGGACCAAGTATTTCTTTTTCTCACTTTTAATCAGAGAGCCGTTGTATTTAACCTCATCGGTTGGCTGCACTTTATAGCCCATGGTGACGATCACTTTACCATTCACTTGTACGAGGCCCGCAGCGATCAAATCATCTGCTTCACGTCGATTACAAATGCCAGCATGTGAAAGAAACCTATTCAAGCGCATTTCGCCGCTGGTGCTAGCGATATCCTCTGCATTACGACGTTTCACACGCTTGTAGTTCGCAGCGCCGCCTTTGAATTCTTTTTTTATACCGCTGTTGCGGTCGTCATTGTCAAACGAACGTGGACCTCTGCTTCCTTCAGCAAACCGGTTAGTTGTGCCGCCTTTTTTTGGGCTTCTGTTATTGGAGCGACTGTTGCGCATGGCTTAGTACTTTTTTGCAAAGGTAGGCGGTCTTGCTTCAGCACAGGCAGTTACGTGGAACTTTAGTTAACAGCGAGGGGGATTATTTCAGGATCTGAATCCTCACCTTGATAGGCAACAAGGAGTAATTTAATTTCAGTGCATTGAAATGGGCCAACAAGGCGCACACCGGCCTGCAACAATCGTTGGCATTGCCGCTGACTCACCCAATTTTCAAAGTCTGTAACAGTTGAGGACCGGTATTTTACTTCCACTATGTACAAACAGCGGTCGAGCTGTGTGATGAGATCAATTTGCAAACGTCCAGAACGGTAGTTCTGATACAGCAGGGTATGCCCCATGCGCTGCAATAATTCTGCGGCGCGTTCCTCATAAATTTGATACGTCTTCATTTTAATAAGATGGCGAAGGTTCGCGAGGAATCCTACGAATGTGTAGAACTTAAAGATGTACATGCTTGCATTGCAAAACAGCGTTTGCTTATTTGAAATACTGCAAGTCAACGGGGTTATATAGACTGTAGAATGATGGGCCAATTTTCTTTACCATGACCAATGATAGGGTGGGTAAAGACAGGGACACCTTCAGCTTCAAAATGTTTCTTTAAGGTTTGAGCAATAGTAGCGCCCCATGGGATCTCATGGTCGTGTATATCAGAAAATTCACCTAAAACTACAGCGCGTAATCTATTAAATGCGCCTCGGCGTCGAAGCGTTAAAAGAATACGGTCGAGGTGGTAATGGTATTCGTCAAGGTCCTCAATAATGAGTACACAATCATCTAAACTAGGGAGACTGGGAGTACCCAAAATACTGGCGATCACACTGAGGTTCCCCGCTATGATCTGTCCATGAATATTTTTAGGCAGTACACAGTGCAACGCATCTTCTTTACCGCGCAGTACATTGAATGTTGCTGTAAGTGCGTCAGGGTGGGTAGTAGAAAAACTGATGGGCATCGGGGCATGTAGGGTTGCAATCCCTTTTTGGACGCCGTGACACAGAAAGGTGGTGAAATCGGAAAAACCGATCAGCCATTTGGGTTGAGCGATTAGCGCTTCCCAGTCCACTAAATCTACAATTTCTGCACTGCCGTAC
>JAQWJX010000033.1:0-2991 GCA_029248145.1 Schleiferiaceae bacterium
TGTCTTTCTAGAATTTCGAGCTGGGCAATTAAACTTATATAGTACATAAGACCCGATAGTTGACACAACCCGCCTCCAATGGTATTTTCAATTTTGCCATTTACTAAAGAACGACTCTCTGTAAATCCATTCTTTTTTGATGGGTTGCCTACAATTCGCCAAAAAGAGAGTATCTCATTGGGGTTTATCTGAATTTGCTCTATTCTCTTTATGGCCCTTAGGAGATTTTTGTTTTTCGCCTTATTTGGCTTTAATTCCTGTTTTAACGCGATTGAATTTGAGAAATCATTTGTGGAATACCTTCTTTTCGCATAATTGAAATAATAGCCTTTAACAACATCCCGCACTGATCTTTTGAGTAACTGAAGCTTAACTTTAATGTAAAAGGGAACAATTTTTTTTATGTCCTCTTTAATGGATAGGACGTGATATGAAAATTTCATAGGCTTGCGGAGTCACACTCAAAAGTAACTAATGCGAAACGAAGTTGTTATTTCATTTTGACCTTACAATTCTGGCAAGTCCTCAACATCTGGCGGCTTTTTTAGTACAATTGGCTCTTGTCACCCTAGTATATGGTATCTTTAATTTTAATCTAATGCACCTTTTAATGAGAGAATTGGTCATCGTTTTTGTCCTTGCGGCTTTTCTTCCGTTACATGCACAGGAGTCTGCGTCTAAAACGGGACTCCCACTATATACCTACTTTGACGGATTACTCAATGATACCCTGCGCGATCCTGCTAAACCCAAATTGATTAATTACCCCACCATTGCGTATTCTCCTGAAACGCGCTTGGAATTGGGCGTTTCGAGTTTGTATATCTATTCCGCGCAGAATGATTTATCGAATCGACTGAGCGAATTAAAAGCATTCACCTTCTATACTTTAGAGAATCAATACGGTCTATGGCTAGATCACGCAGTATACACAGACGAAAACTTGTGGTTTCTCTATGGGAAGGTGAGGTATCAGAGTTTTCCCTTGTTTTATTATGGGGTGGGGCCAAATTCGCCAAAAGAATACACCGCATTGATAGACGGTAATTACACCTTAGTGAAGGAACGCTTCTTGCGTGCAGTAATCCCATCGTTATATGTTGGCTTGGAATTGGACTACCAGCGCCTTGGTAATGTCTCCTATCAAAATACGTCGACAAATTTTCAGGCTCCGGAATTAGGTGCCACTGGTTCAACGAATTTAGGATTGGGCCTAGGGATACTTTATGACAATATTCATAATGCAATGAATCCGCGTAAAGGGGGGTATAGCGAGTGGGCATTTTTGAATTACGCCGAAGCTTTCGGCAGCGATTTTTCCTTCACCTCATATATCACAGACAATCGCCTTTATCGCCCCTTAGGTAAGAATCGGGTACTTGCCGCGCAGGTCTACGGTCAGTTTACCGTGGGAGAAGCACCTTTTAATATGTTAGCACTAATGGGCGGTGAGAGTTTAATGCGCGGGTATTATTTAGGTAGATACCGTGATCAAAATCTAGTTGCGGCCCAATTAGAATATCGCATTTTACCGTTTTCCTTCTCTAAAAAGTGGGGTGCCAGTGTATTTCTTGCTTCTGGTCAAGTCTATGGAGCACAAACCGCTTTTGAATGGAACGCTATGCTTCCTACTGCAGGCGCAGGCATCCGTTACTTGATTTTCCCTGAAAAAGACATTTACACGCGTATCGATCTTGCTTATACACGCGAGGGTAGTGGCATTTATTTCTTCATCGGCGAGGCGTTTTAAAAGAAAATCACCGTTCCTAGCAACTTCTGAAGGAGCGCGAACAAAATCAAATCCCCGTGTGTTGTTGAGGTTCGTTTTGGCACAAAGTTTTTAAAAAGCATTGATTTTACTATAACTTAACATTGAAATGTTGGTTCCGAAATGACATTTTATATTTTTGCCTAAAATAAAGTTGTATGAAATTTGATGTTGCCTTAGGGACTTCTGTAGTAGTGATGGCTTTCGATGGAGAAAGATTAGTAGCCTTGATTGGTGAGAAATCGCAAGAGCCCTATAAAGGTGCTCCGATGTTGCCTAGTAATTGGGTATCTGCAGGAGTAAGTGTTGAAGAGGTTGCAAAACGCATGATGAATCGCATTTTGGGCGTTGAAAAAATATACCTCGAGCAGCTCAATGCTTTTGCAAAAGTGTACCGCAATCCTATGGGACGTGTGGTCAATATTGCGTATTTCGCCTTATTGAACTGGGACTTAGTAAAAGAAGTGAAGACGCCCGGCTACAAGTGGGTTTCACTAGAGGCTTCGCCAGAGATGATATTTGACCATAATGAGATATTAGAGATGGCTTATGAGCGTCTCAAGCGTCGTGTAAAGCGTCGTCCTATCGGGTTTGTGATGCTGCCGAAGCGATTCACATTTAATATGATACATTCTCTTTACGAACAATGTTTACGCAAGGATCTCGATAAGCGAAATTTCCGAAAGAAATTCATGCGTAGTGAGCTTCTGATTGATACGGAAGAAACCATATTTGAGGCGCCGGGGAACAAAAAGCCGAGTCGATTGTACGAATTCAATCAGCAGAAATACGATAAGCTAACCTTGAAAGGTTACGATTTTAAATTCTAACAAAAAGCCCCGCAGAGCGGGGCTTTTTTTATGCTATGGTTTTGCGTACTCTTCCCAAGATACGGTCAGGTAAATATTCTCTCCGAAAAAGGTAGCCACTTTTAAAAACTGCGGGGCCTCTTGGTATCCAGGGACTGGACTTAGCATTTCGAATTTAGGATTCATAAAGACCACGGTAGGATAGCTCATCTTTCCATTGAGCAGCGCAGCGGCCAATTCATGGTAGCCTCTCTTGCCTTGAGGTATGAATTTAAAAGTATTGCCTAACATTTCTATGCTTTTCTTTTGTTCAGCATCGAATTTCACATTGTAATAATGTTCGTTCATGTATTTGGCTACCTCCGGGTTTTGAAAGGTGGCTTTGTCCATGCGCTTACACCAACCGCACCAATC
>JAQWJX010000043.1:0-13886 GCA_029248145.1 Schleiferiaceae bacterium
GGTTTTGTTTTCGACGTTTGGAACAATGCTCATTTTACTAGCCTTCCCAATGGTGCGTTGGCTCTCAATGTCGAAATAGCGAATGCTCTCTACTTCATCGTCAAAAAATTCTACGCGATAGGGATGATCTTTCGAAAAAGAGAAGATGTCTACGATACCTCCGCGCACAGAAAATTGGCCCGGACTTGTGACAAAGTCCACCCGTTCGAATTGGTATTCAAAAAGTGTTTCGTTTAAAAAGTCAATCGATATACGCTCACCCACATGAAGCTTTAGGGTATTGTTTTCCAATTCCTTTTTAGTTACTACTTTTTCGAAAAGTGCTTCGGTATAGGTAATGACAATGGGTGAACGACGTCTGCTGCTAAGATGATTCAACACCTCCGCTCGCAGAAGGACATTTGCGTTATCCGTTTGCGAAACTTCATAAGGTCTGCGATAAGATGCCGGATAAAAATAACACGGCACTTTCGGTAAAAGCTTCTCAAGATCATTCTGAAGGTAAGCGGCTTGCTCTTTACTCTGTGCAATGAGCAATTGGGGTACATTCGTTTGAACAAAAGCCGCTGCAGTTAGAATAGCAGTGTGTGAGCCACCTGCAGTTGTGCATCCGATAGCGGTGCGTTGGTTGTCTTTGGCGGCCTCAACTAAGGCTTGAATGAGCGGGTGTTCATCGTAGTAGCTAAGTAAGTCTGCCAGTTCCAAGGTTTATTCTTTGTATTTCTGCATAAATGCATGGGCGGTCTCAACCATACGCGGCGAACCAATGAAAACAGGTACCCGTTGGTGTAATTCCGAGGGGTCTATCTCCAAAATTCGCTTTGCGCCGTCTGTGGCCATACCGCCGGCTTGTTCAACAATAAAAGCGAGTGGGTTACACTCATACAGGAGACGAAGTTTGCCATTTGGCGCCATCGTTCCTGTGGGGTAAAGATACACCCCACCTTTAATAAGATTGCGGTGAAAATCGGAAACTAATGAGCCTATGTAACGAGAGGTGTAAGGCCGATTTGTGGCTTCGTCGAACTCTTGACAATACTTCAAATATTGCTTTACCCCCGTGGGAAAATGCACGTAATTTCCTTCGTTTACACTGTAGATTTTTCCTTCTGCGGGAATAGTCATGTTTGGGTGAGATAAACAGAACACACCGATTGAGGGGTCTAATGTAAAGCCATTCACGCCGTTTCCTGTAGTATACACGAGCATAGTTGACGAGCCGTACACGACATAACCGGCGGCGATTTGTGCATCACCAGGTTGTAAGAAATCGTTTAAACCCACCGGACTACCGGTTGGGGTAATTCTGCGATAGATTGAGAAAATGGTACCTACACTTACGTTTACGTCTATATTAGAAGAACCGTCTAGAGGGTCCATTAACACGATGTATTTTGCATCGGTATGAATTTCATCGTCGAAACTTATGAAGGAATCTTCTTCTTCAGAGGCAACACCGCAAACTTGACCCATACTGCGCAGCGCGCGCATGAATGTCTCATTCGCCATGACATCTAATTTCTGTTGCTGTTCGCCTTGCACATTTTCAGTGCCTATTGCCCCCAGTATGTCTGCTAATCCAGCTTTATTAATTTCCCTGTTTACCACCTTCGCAGCAAGACGAATTGAGGTTAAGAGTTGTGATAATTCTCCGGATGCGAACGGAAAATCCTTTTGATTCTCAACGATGAATTCGCCGAGCGTAGTGGGTTGTACCATGGTTAGTGGTTTTTTGGTTGTAATAGGTGCATGCAAGTTAGCCATTTTCCGTGGGAATCACCCGAAACTAAAGATTACCTTTACCCCATGAGATTCGACGGACAAGTACGTGCTAAAAAGCACTTGGGACAACACTTCCTGAAAGATGAGAGCATCGCAGAACGCATTGCAGCTGTAGTTCCTTTTGGGGGTGTAGAAAAAGTATTGGAAATCGGTCCAGGCATGGGTGTGATGACAAAATATCTATTGAGAAACCCGTCCATCGAAACGTGGGTGATTGAGATTGATCAGGAGAGTGTGAGTTATTTGCAGGCAAATTACAACCAGCTCAGTGCCCGTATCTTAGAGGAGGATTTTTTGAAATGGAATCCGTCAAAAACATTTGGCGATGCGCCATTTGCTTTGATCGGTAACTTTCCATACAATATTTCTTCCCAGATCGTCTTTAAAGTGCTTGAAGAGCGGCATCAAATTCCGCTTTTTGGTGGGATGTTCCAGAAGGAAGTGGCCGAAAGATTGTGCGCTCCTCCAGGAAATAAAACCTATGGAATCTTATCCGTATTGTGTCAGGCTTACTTTGATTTGACCTATGATTTTACCGTGCCTCCCACAGTGTTTAACCCTCCGCCAAAGGTGGAGAGCGGGGTCATGCACATGGTAAGAAAACCTACTGACCCAGATATTTCATTTGCACTACTCAAGCGCGGGGTTAAAGCGGCTTTTGGACAGCGGAGAAAAACTTTACGTAATGCTTTGAAAGTCCTTAACTTGCCTGTAGGCTTTGATCACCCGTATTTGACTAAACGTGCGGAGCAATTGGGTCATGCTGAGTTTGTGGAATTGCTAAATGCCATTGAAGATGGAAGAACTCAATCTTAACGACAGAATTGTAGAAGCGGCTGGTACTGTAGACGCGTCGACTTTTGAGGCCTTGATGGAAGGTATTCACGCCGCGGATATTGCTGAGGTTTTAGAAACGATGGAGGTTGTTGAGGTGGAGAGCCTTCTCGATCGCCTTGATTCTGAGCGTGTAGCGGACGTCTTAGTAGAGATTGATGAAGATCTTCGGGCTGATCTTCTTACCCGTTATTCTACCGAGGATATTGCTCATGAGTTGGTCGAAAACATGGATAGCGATGATGCTGCGGACATGTTGTCAGAACTTTCGGATGAACTCACAAAGGAGGTACTCTCAAAGGTTGAAGATGTCGAGCAGGCCAAAAAAATTGCACAACTCCTTACACACGATGAAGATTCTGCCGGAGCCTTGATGGGTACGGAATTAGTCAAGGTAAATGAAGGTCTAACGGCTTTGCGCTGTGTCGCGGCAATGAGGAATCAAGCTGAAAATATCGACCGCGTTCATGCGGTATACGTAGTCAATGATGCGGATATTTTGGTTGGCACATTAAGCTTAAAGAAGCTGCTCACAGCAAAACGCACTGCCAATATCACGGATCTCTACACGCCGATCAAGCATACCGTACTTTCAAACACGCCTGCTGAGGATGTGGCAAACATGATGCAGAAATACGATTTGTTTGTTCTACCCGTAGTTAATGCGGCGGGCGAATTATTAGGTCGAATCACTTTGGATGATGTGGTTGACTTTATTCGTGAAGAAGCCGAGCGCGATTACCAATTAGCTTCGGGTTTGACCGACGAGGTTGAAAGCGACGATACCGTTTTACAAGTAACCCGGGCACGCATACCTTGGCTGCTCATAGGGCTCTTTGGTGGCTTGATCGTAGCATTAATGTTGGGTGAAAATGAAGGCGATATTAAATCGGTGCCAGCTTTGGCCCTGTTTATGCCGCTGATAGCGGCGATGGCCGGGAATGTTGGAGTTCAATCCTCAGCAATTGTGGTTCAAGCCCTAGCTTCTGAAACGAAAGAGCAGAATATCATTGCGAAGCTTTGGAAGGAATTATCTGTGGGTTTAGTAAATGGTCTTATACTCGCAGCTACCATGTACGGAGCCGGCTTACTTTTAGGCTATGACCAATTGGTCACTATGACTGTTGCGGTTTCCCTTCTCGCTGTAATCATCTTCGCTTCTTTGTTTGGAACCTTTATACCTCTACTACTTAACAGGTTCAACATAGATGCTGCCTTGGCAACAGGTCCTTTTATCACCACGGCAAATGATGTGATCGGATTGATTATTTATTTTCAAATTGGTCGCTACATCATCGGATACTGATGAAGGCACTACTCATAGACGATACGCATCCACTGCTCGAAGAAGGTTTAACTGCGGGTGGATTAGAATTGGTTCGTGCTTTTGTCGAACCGCTAGAAGAGCTCACTGAGAGGCACTCAGATGCGGAGGTGATTATCATTCGCTCTCGACTGAAAGTAACTAAAGACTTTTTACATGCTTTTCCCCGACTAAAAGTCATTGGGCGTCTTGGTGCTGGGCTGGAAAATATAGATGTCGAGGAGGCAACCCGAAATGAGATCGTTTGTCTGCGCGTACCGGAGGGTAATGCACGTGCAGTCGCAGAACATGCCTTAGGTATGCTTTTGAGCTTACTCAATCACCTTCCGCGTGTTCATCGAGAAATTAAGGAAGGTAAATGGTTACGCGAGTCGAATAAAGGACGCGAACTACAAGCGCTGAAAGTAGGTGTGATCGGCTATGGAATAATGGGCGGCACTTTTGCTCGATTGCTCGATGCCATGGGCGTAACGGTACTTGCGTATGATAAATACAAAACCGGATATGCTGAAGGTGGGGTTCAAGAGTGTTCATTGCAAGAGCTCTACACCGAAGCAGATGTCATTAGCTTACACCTGCCGTTAACAGCTGAAACTCGGGATTATGCGAATGCGGATTTTTTCCATGCGTTTAAAAACCCCGTTCACTTTATCAATACAGCGCGCGGGCCCATTTTAAATACAGTTGACCTTGTAGCGGCCCTTGATTCAGGTAAAGTGCTCAGTGCAGGATTGGACGTATTGGAATATGAGAAATCTAGTTTTACTAGTCTCTTTGAAGGACCGCTGCCACCGGCTTTAGCCGCTTTACTCGAACGTGAAAATGTACTTTTAAGTCCCCACGTTGCGGGCTGGACTAAAGAAAGCTTTGAAAAAATGGGCTCAGGATTAGCGCGAAAGGTTTTAGCAGTTCTTAAAACCGTTTAAAAACAAACTGAACTACATCTGGTGTTCGCTGCTCAAGGAGAATATTGAGCCCTTCCGTTTCGCGCTGTTCATCTTCTTCACGATAATGGCGAATGGTTAAAAGCGCTGTGTCGGAAACTAATTCTAAATCAAACAACCCGGTCAATTCGCCCATAACTATAGGTACGATAATAGGGTCGTGGTTAATGCAGAACACGGCCTTAGTTGCAGTATTACGCATCAGATTGACCACGACGCCTTGATCCGCGAACAGCTGGTAAATCGCACTAAGGTGATGTTCCGCGATAAACGCTAAATCCTTTGTCTTTAGCTGCAGCAGTGCTTGATTTTCCTTTAGAATGAAATTGGGTACTTCCGGAGTAGCACGATCTACACCACCTATAGTTGTACCCTCGGATGTTGGGTCTACGAAACTTTTGATGTGTAAGGGAATGCCTTTCTTTTTAAGCGGCTGAATGGTCTTAGGGTGAATGATCGAAGCCCCATAAAAAGCAAGCTCTATGGCTTCATTGAAGGGCAAACGGTCAATTTTAGTTGTGTTTTGGAAGGTTTTAGGATCTGCGTTTAACATGCCCGGGACATCTTTCCATATGGTTAGGCTGTCGGCTCCTAAACAGAATGCGAAAACAGCACCTGTGTAATCTGAACCTTCACGGCCTAAAGTGGTGGGTAATCCTGAGGCGGTGGCGCCGATGAATCCCTGAACGACATTCACTTTCCCCAGATCAATGCGGTTTTGTATGGCAGTTGTTGTTTCATCCCAACGCACAGTAGCCCTTTTAAACTGGTCGTCTGTATGGATAAGAAGTCGAGTGTCTTGCCAAACGGTTGGGGTTACCTGACCCACATATGCTGCAATAATTTTCGTTGAAATAAGTTCTCCGTGATGTACAATAAAGTCGTAGGCCTCACTATAAGACAGCTCTTTTCGTTCAATGCCTGCACTTACCTGATTAAGGAATTCTTGAACGTCCGATTTTACAGTCGCCGGTTCCTCAAATAAGGATTCAATGATTTTAAAATGAAATTCGCGAATCGCACCGATTTTTTCACGGGCCAATCCTAGTTCATTTCGGCTCCAGTGCCCAACCACTTCTTCAAAAGCGTTAGTGGTTTTACCCATGGCACTTACAACTATGACCATTGGGCGCTGTGCAAACAGACCGATGATTCGAGCGACATTTCTAACACTATCGGCGTCTTTTACTGAAGCGCCACCAAATTTGAAGACAAGAGGTGTACTCATTTTAAAGCATTCAATTGTTCGCGTGTCAACGTTCCCAAATGCCATTCGGAGTCGAGCGTTGCGTTATATTTTTTGTAGAAATTTAAAGCGGGTTCGTTCCATTCTAAAACCGTCCATTCCATTCTACCTACGTTCTGTTTCGTCGCTTCATCCACAACTTTATCGAACAATTCTATGCCTAGACCTGCTTGGCGATGTTCCGGTTTTACATACAAATCCTCTAGATGTAATGTAGGCCCTTTCCATGTGCTGTAGCGAGAATAGTATAAAGCCATGCCAACGATACCTGACTTTTTATGTTCTGCAACAAAGCAATGAAATCGTTGCTCTGAAAAACCATGTCGTATTAAGTCATCTACAGAGATAATCACGGCATGCGGTTCTCTTTCGTATATGGCCAATTCCGTAATGAGCGCGTGTACCGCGATCATATCTTCTTGTACTGCTTTGCGAATCGTTACCATAGTGTTACAAAGGTACTGCAATCTCAGCTTCTTTGTTGAAAGTGTTCCACATACGATGTCCCTTAAGGATCGTAATACATAGCAAAATGAAAATTATTTTCTAAGCGCTAGAGCATCTGCCTTGAGTACTTCTACAACGGATGGGTCGAGAAGTGTTGAGGTATCGCCAAGGTTACCAGTATCGCCTTCGGCAATTTTTCTAAGAATACGACGCATGATTTTTCCGGAGCGTGTCTTTGGTAAGCCGGGTACGATTTGTATTACATCGGGTTTAGCAATAGGTCCAATTTCGGCTACCAATGAGCGTATCACTGATTTTCTTATCGTTGCTTCATCAGTGGTATCCTTATCCACAATAACGTAGGCATAAATTCCTTGGCCTTTAATATCGTGCGGGTACCCAACAACTGCACTTTCAGTTACCGCGCTTGACGCATTAATAGCATTTTCTATTTCTGCGGTTCCAAATCTATGACCACTCACGTTGATCACGTCGTCCACACGACCAATGATTCTGTACATTCCTTCTTCCCTGCGTGCACCGTCACCGGTAAAGTAATAGCCTTCGTAGTTGCTGAAGTACACATTCTTACAACGTTTGTGATCTCCGTATGTAGTGCGAAGCATTGACGGCCAGGGGTGTTTTATGCACAAGTAGCCTTCAACACCGTCTCCTTCTATCTCATTGCCATTGGCATCCAGAAGTACGGGTTGGATCCCAGGTAATGGGCGTCCAGCGTACGTGGGTCGTTGCGGACTTAGGCTCCCAAGCCCAGATATCATAATGCCACCTGTTTCTGTTTGCCACCATGTATCTACCACGGGACAATTTCCACGCCCAACTTTATCGTGGTACCAATGCCACGCTTCAGCATTAATGGGTTCTCCTACGGATCCGATCACTTTTAGTGCCCTTAATTCTGCACGATCGACATATTCATCGCCACAGGCCATGAGTGCACGAATAGCAGTGGGTGCAGTATAAAATTGGTTGACACTGTATTTATCGCAAACATCCCAGAAACGTCCAGCATCTGGAAAAGTCGGTACGCCCTCAAACATTAGGGTAGTTGCACCGTTGAGAAGCGGTCCGTATATGATGTAGCTGTGACCCGTAATCCATCCAACATCGGCAGTACACCAATACACATCACCACGTTCGTATTGAAATACATTTTTAAAACTGTAGCCGGCATAAACCATATAGCCACCGCAGGTATGGACTACACCTTTAGGTTTTCCTGTAGAACCTGACGTATATAAAATGAAAAGCATGTCTTCGGCATCCATGGGTTCTGCTAGGCAATCTGAACCCACTTCTACAACCGCATCGTGGTACCAATAATCGCGTCCCTCTACCATAGCAACTTCACGCCCGTCCCGGCGAATAACGATCACACTTTCTATAGAGTCACAATTTTTTAATGCCTCATCCACGGTGGCTTTGACAGGTAAAGCTTTTTCACCGCGGTACATTCCATCAGAGGTTAAAACACAAACGCACCGACTATCGTTGATTCTATCAGCAAGAGCATTCGAAGAAAATCCAGCAAATACAACGGAGTGCACTGCGCCAATTCGTGCACATGCTAGAACGCCAATAGTTAATTCTGGAATCATCGGCATATATACCGCTACCCGATCTCCTTTTTTAACGCCTCTCGCTTTTAATACATTCGCGAATCGACATACTTCGCTGTGTAATTCTTTATACGTTAGGCGTACCTCTTGCTCCTTTGGATCATTAGGTTCCCACAGTAGCGCGATGTCGTCTCCTTGTGTCTTAAGATGGCGGTCAAGGCAGTTTTCAGTAATATTCAGACGGCCTCCTTGAAACCATTTCACTTTGGGTGTTGCGAATTCCCATTCGAGCGTTTTATGCCAAGGTTCTTGCCAACTAAATGCTGCTGCGACCTCTTCCCAGAACTTGATGGGTTCATTTATTGACGCAGCATAGGCTTTCTCATAATCTGAGTAGGCCTTTAGTTGAATTTGATCCATTGGTTCATCAGTTATTGGTTCTGATTCCAATTTAGGACAAAAAATTTACCTTCGACTTCTGAAATAAGTAGACCTTTCTGCTCTAGATACTCAGGTGATTTCATACGTTCCAAGAGCTGTTCGTGTTCAAGAACTTCAAAACTGGGTTTGTGATTATGCTGAATCTGGGGTCTTTGAATCTTATACGTTTTGACCCAATTCATTACACTTACGTGGGAGATACCCAAAATGCGTTCAATTTCACGGTAGCTCACTCCCTCTATGTAAAGCTGAAGTGCTTTAACGACATAATAATCAGAGATTCGTTTGCCCAATTTTTGGACAGTGAAATAGTAGTTGCATTCTTTACAACGATAGCGTTGTCGGTCTTTAATAATCCCACTTTTAACATAGCTTGCGCTGGAACACTTGGGACAGTGTTTTACTTCTTTCATGGCGGCGTAAGGTTTCTATAAAGGGGAAAATACAAAAAAAAAGTGGCGCAAATAAAAAACGCCGCCCAATTACAAGGCAGCGCTTAGTCACTCTGTTTGGGGCAAAGAGCCCTATTGAATTTGCGCTAAGGCGCAGGTTTAGGTCATTTTAATGGTTTCTTCTGCTCTATGCGTTTCCACCACTTCACTAACTCTAGTCATCACTTTAAAGAAACCACGAACTTCTTCTTCGGTTACTTCGGATAAAACTTGATGATTGAAATCCAACACTGCCTGGCGACTGTAGTCACGCATTTTCAATCCTTCGTGGGTCAATTTAATTAAAACACTCCGTCCGTCATTTGGATTCGATTCTCTTGAAATTAAAGCCTGTTTTTCAAGACTATTAAGTAAACGACTTAGAGAGGTGCTTTCCATGCCCATTTTCGGTCCTAGGGATGTGGAAGGGGTTCCTTTTTTAATATCGATGTTCAATAATGCGAAGCCCATTGCTACGGTCAGACCGTATTGGGCGACTTGCTCATTGTACATTTTTGACAATGCAATCCAGGATTTCCTGATTTGAAAATCAAAGGTTTCTAGTGGTTTCATACTTCTAATGACGTATCCAATATACTAAATTATACTATGCGCGCATAGTATAATTTAAAAGTCTAAACTTCGAAGTAGTTGCGGTAGGAGGAGGTAGTTGAAATCGTCCATAAATTCTGATTTCGCACTGTTTAAGGCCGTTTCTTGTGAAGCAGAAATGGCCGTTCCGGAGATCGTTGTACTGTTCCAAAGCATGGAGTTGTTTTCTGTGGACGAAAGTGAAAATTGGGCCTCTATGCGCACTTTGTGGCGCACTAATGAATTACGTACCTGCCCAACTCCTGCAGTTTCTGAAGCTAGATGTCCGTCGCATTCTAGAATCAGTTGTGCCGTTTTACGATCACCTAAAAGAAAGTCTTTAGATAAACTTTTTTCTAGCTCATTGACCAATTCATCAGCTCCAGTACTTGCAATAAATACTGTTGGCTTTTGAAAGTTAACCACGATTGATTCTCCCCATTGGCTTTTGTTTTGTAGCCAACTTTTTGTTGCCGTATGGGCAGTTTGAATACGATCCCAGTCCCATGTAAAATCGAGAGTGACGCGAGTTTCAAAGCCTGTGTGTATGCATTGGATGGTTTGTTCTTGAAGTATAAATTGTCCCGAGCTCGAAGAAAGGGTGAGCGGAATCTGTTCTTGACTTTGTTTAGGCTGTTCGTATTGTGTACGAAACGTTAATGGCAAACCTAAATAAGCGGACTTTTCAGGAAGCCAATCGATCGCCAGAACCATTTTTTCAATCGACCGCAAAGCCTCGGTGGCGCTTGCATTTAATTTTGTTCTGTAACGGATGTCGCCAAACAATTGAAAGTCGTGGGCTTTGTCTAAAGCGTCAACAAGAGCGCTTAAGCGAGGCGAAGCTGAAAGGCTTGGATTTTGTGCCTCAGAGATTTTCGTATTGATCCAGTCCATGGCCGCCGCATCTTGAATTGCTTTTTTGCGCAGGAAGGATTCAAGATCGAGTCTGTAAAGGGTATAGAAACGATATTCATCGGCATACGTTTCAACCAATTCATAATCATCCAATCGAAGAGATGAGGTAGATGTCGTGTTCGATTCAAAGGCGCTATTGAAACCGCCGGCATCTTCTTTTTGCAACCACTTCGATTCGTCATAAATCTCGCTTTGAACTTCTTGTGCCAGATCAGCTAGTGCATTCGAACGTGCAGCTTGCTGATATGGTACGTTTGGATTAATGAAGCTATTGCCCATTCCATATACAAAGACCCCATTGGCGTCAATGGGCTTTCCCGAAATCCAGGACGGCGGCGCATTCTTCTTAGTGCCACAACCCCAGAGCAGAAGTGTAATGAAGAGTATGGTTAGGTTTCTCATTCGCGTATTAACTTTTGAGCGAGGACGTAATCTGCAGCTTTTTTTGCAAGTATTCCAACAGCATCTTTCCTCATTGATGATGTGCTTTTTACGCGTTTGTTTCCTTTGCGTAACCGGTTGAGCTGTCCGCTATCGTTAGATCTTCGGTCACTAGGGTGCGCTTTGTATTGGTAACGCCAACTGCCTGAGTATAAGTTTCCGGATCCGGAATACTGGACGTAATGAACTTCGTCACTAAAATCTTGATGGTAAGATTCCGTCCATAAAATTTTAGACGTTGCTCTTTCAACTAGAGCGACTTGCATATCATAACCGGCTTCGTTTCGTTTATGATATTCTATGTAGGTCACCTTCTTATATTTTGCTTTCTTGATTTCTTCTCCCTCTTCGTTTTTCTCAGTAACGTAATATTTTTCCCATCCCTTTTTGGTTTCTTGAAAGAGTCTTCCTTCTTCCTCATGGGCATGGGTGATGACGACTTTGAGATACCCGTCGGCAGCCAACAGTTCTTTTGTCACAGCTGCCTCGTTGGTAGTGCCATTAATGATTGCTTCTTGCTCTTGCTGTAGTAAATCAAAATTTGTTCGATCAAGGAGTTCTAGAAACGGATCTTTTTCACGTTGTATTAGTGAAATAACTGCGCTCTGTAGGGCGGCGGACATGGTTGCTTCACTACCGGTAATATTTGGATCGGAAATGATGCCTAATCGATATTTCCCACGCTCAATAGCTTGCTCTTCTAGTTTACGTAAGAGGTTTTGTTTTGGATACTTTTTTAAGGTTGGTTGAAGCAATTCATACGCGTTTCGATACTCAGCTTTTTCTAAAAGTTCAAGCGCTGAAACATATATAGGTTCAACCTCAGCAAACTCTAAGAGTGCTTTCACATCTTTATAATCGGGGTCTAATTCTTTTATTTCAATCAGATTTTTTTGAGCACGGTCGTATTGACGTGTTCGAATCCATTTATTCGAGCGTTCATATTTCTGTCCGAGGAAACGGCCCAATTGATCGCTGTAGTCGCGGTCATAAAATCCCTCATAGCGGCTGGTACTCATATAGGAGGCTAAGTAGTTCCTCCATTTTTCTGCATCACGAAACTTGTAAATAGATGCGCTGTCGTTTCCATCGGCGAATCGATAATTTGTGTACAATTCTTCTAAGAGAGCACTACCGGTCTCCTCTATGGCAATACGGTATTTGACCTTATTGGGTTTACGGTCAATAGCTTTTTTATAGGACGTTACACTTTCTTTCAGCATGCTCGCCTGCGCGTACTTCTTCCCCGATTTGTAATAGTATTTCGCACCTTTACACGCGCTCAAGAGTAGCATAGTGCATATGATCAAACCAAATTTTTTCATTTTTTCCATCGCGTTGTATAAAACAAAAGCCGTGCCTGTGAGCTTAAAGGTAGGTCACGCCTTATTTTTATCCTATGAATAACCCATTGATTCTTCTTTCACCCTCTAAAGGAATGAGCCGTAATAGAGAAGTCGCGTCAAAAGTAACAGGACTTTGTGCATTTCCAGAAATTACTGCGAAGGTGGTCACATCAATACAAGGATTGAAACCGGAAGCAGCTAAAAAATTATTCAAAGTAAGCGATGCTTTATGGACTGAAGTCGCTGCAATGTGGGGTAACGATCTTAAGTCTTACACGAACCCCAAAGCTGGATTGCGTGGACTTACGGCATATACAGGAGAGGCGTTTAAATGTCTAAATACAGCGGAATTGTCACCGGAGGGAAATTTAAACGCACAGCAATCGTTGTATATATTGAGTGCATTATACGGAGTGGTAAGTGCTAATATGCACATCGCTCCCTACCGTTTGGAAATGCAATCTCGATTGGAAGTAACCCCGCATAGAAATCTGTATAGTTTGTGGCGTCCCGTTTTAACACAATGGGTTAATGCTCTAGATGCTCCTTTCGTAATTGATGCCTGCAGTGGCGAATATAGTAAGGCGATTGATTGGAAGAATATCGAACGACCGTATGTTCACGTTGATTTTAAGCAACTGAAAAACGATCAAATCAAATCGGTTTCAGCCTTTAGTAAGCAGGCGCGAGGTGCTTTCGTGCGCTGGTGTTTAGAAAACAATATTAAAGAAATGAGCTCGTTAACATCCTTCCAAGAAATGGGGTACCGAATGCATACGTTTGACGATAATAAATTGGTATTTTTGAGGGATTCACAATGATTATGAAGAATATAAAATACATCGCCCTTGTGGCGGCAATAGTAGGAACTACTTTAAGTGCAACAGCACAGCGCACAACTGCCTTTTTGGAATTGGGTGGATATGCGATGACGCAAAATTACCTCGGTGATGTAAACGGAGGAAGTTTGGGTGCATTGACTCAAGAAGCTCGTTTTGGATTAGGAACGCAATTAAAATACAATTTCAACAGTTTACTCAGTATAGGTGCAGATGTAAACTACGGAAGTATATATAGTCATGATAATCTTCACGGTAACGCAACTCGCGATTATCAGGTTGATACGGATCTTTTAAATGTTAATGTGTTTACGAATGTGCATTTTATTCCGTTCGGAAAATACAATCAACGCAATCACCATACACCATTCATTCATGTTGGGGTAGGTGCATTAACCTACCAGCCCCATCTAAATACGAATGCGCAGTATCCTGAGGAAATAGCATTGTATCCGGGAACCGGTCATACCTATACCTATGCCGTTGGTTTTGGTTGGAGAATTCGTAGATCGCTGAAAAGTTTTTACAACCTGGGTATCTATTATAATGGATTTGGTGTTTCTAACGTGGAAGGTTTTAATTACACCGCAGAATATTTAGATGCGAATCCTGCAGAGCGCAATGCACTCGATGGAAGCATTACATTTAAATTCGGAATGAGTTTAGGTTTCTTCGAGCAATAAGTTCGGCACAGCCTTTGAACCATATATAGGGCCCTCCAAAAG
>JAQWJX010000050.1:0-8987 GCA_029248145.1 Schleiferiaceae bacterium
GTACTTTAATAAATGTGACGGTTCATTGGGCACATCTGGCTCTGTCGAATTCATGTTCGAACATAAATGTCATGTAAAAATTGCTGCGGGTGATACGGATGTAGAAGAGCTCGAGTTTGAGATGATCGATCACGGTGCAGAAGATGTATTCAAGGATGTAGAAGAGAAAGACGGTGAAGAATCAGAAGTGATCATGGTGTACGGTCAGTTCGCCGATTACGGAAACATAACAAAAGGTCTCGAAGAATTAGGGCACGAAATAGTGGAGTCTGGCTTCGAATATATTCCTACAACCACAAAAGAAATAGGTGCAGAGCCAACAAAGGATCTAGAAAAGCTCATAGAGAAGCTTGAAGAAGACGACGATGTTCAGAACGTATATACCACAATGCGTTAAGAGGCCTTAACACATAAAAAAAGCCGCTCCTATTGAGCGGCTTTTTTATTGCTTTTAAATGGCTTTCCGAAGCGAACTTCGCTCAATCTGCGATTTCGCGTATTCGAGTGTAATATGAATTTCCTTTGCTTCTAATCCCGGTGCGTCAAACATATGGTCCGTAAGAACAGCCTCACAAACACTACGCAATCCACGCGCACCTAGGCTATATTCAAGGGCTATTTCAACAATGTAGTCATACACTTCCTCGTCAAAAGACAACACAATGTCATCCATATGAAAGAGGTGTTGGTACTGTTTTATCAATGCATTCTTCGGCAGAGTTAAAATGGCTCGAAGGGCCTTTATATCCAGCGGTGACATGAATGTAACGATCGGCATACGACCGATCAGTTCTGGAATCAATCCATAACTCTTCAAATCTGAAGGAGTGATATAGCTCAATACTTCATCTTCCTCTACATGCTGACGTGACTCCTTTGAATATCCTAAAGAAGCAGAATTCAATCGCGAACCAATTTTCTTTTCTATTCCTACAAACGCACCACCTGCAACGAACAAAATGTTTGTCGTATCTACCTCAATGTATTTTTGATCCGGGTGTTTACGCCCACCTTTTGGGGGAACATTGACCTTAGATCCTTCCAAGAGTTTGAGCAATCCTTGTTGCACACCTTCTCCACTCACATCACGAGTAATAGAAGGATTATCTCCTTTGCGTGCGATTTTATCGATCTCATCGATAAAGACAATACCTACCTGTGCCTTTGGCAAATCATAATCTGCCGCTTGAAGTAAACGGGTTAAAATACTTTCGACGTCCTCTCCTACATATCCAGCTTCAGTTAATACCGTGGCATCCACGATAGTAAAAGGGACATTGAGTAGTTTGGCAATGGTACGCGCCATCAAGGTTTTACCTGTACCGGTATTTCCAACAATGACAATATTCGACTTATCTACCTCTGGCGCATCTTTTAGAGGAACTAGCCCAATTCTTTTGTAATGATTGTACACTGCAACTGCCATGGTGCGCTTGGCCTGCTCTTGCCCTATGATGTACTCGTCTAAATGCGCCTTAATCTGAGCAGGTGTAAAGTCAAATTCTACTTTTCCTGCAACATCTAGCGGGCTGCTTTGCGGTGCTTCACCTAATTCAGTGTGTAGAATACCACCAGCCTGTTCAACACAACGATCGCAGATGTGGGCATCCACACCCGCAATCATCATTTCTGCTTCAGTCTTACTGCGCCCGCAGAAAGAACAATGTATGTTGTTTTCTTCGCTCATTATTTAGCCTGACCCTTTCCAAGAAGAATTTCGTCCACCATACCATAGGCTTTAGCTTCCTCAGAGGTCATCCAGTAATCACGATCAGAATCCGCTTCCACTTTATCAAAAGCTTGTCCACTGTGATGCGCTATAATGCTGTATAATTCTTTTTTCAGTTTAAGAATCTCAGTCAAGGTAATCTCCATATCTGAGGCCTGACCTTGTGCACCACCCATAGGCTGATGAATCATGATACGGCTGTGCTTTAATGCAGAGCGCTTTCCAGCAGTACCTGCACACATTAAAACTGCGCCCATAGACGCAGCCATACCTGTGCAGATCGTAGCTACATCTGGGTTTACAACCTGCATCGTATCATAAATACCGAGTCCTGCGTACACTGAGCCACCAGGTGAGTTGATGTAAATCTGGATGTCTTTCTTCGCGTCTGCGCTTTCTAAAAAGAGCAATTGGGCCTGAACGATATTCGCAACTTGATCATTAATTCCGGTACCCAAAAAGATGATACGGTCCATCATTAGACGAGAAAAAACATCCATTTGCGCGACATTCATTTGGCGCTCTTCTATAATGTAGGGCGTCAATGAAGCATCAACGTACTGTTCTACGTACATGCTGTTTATACCGGCATGCTTCGTAGCGTATTTTTTGAATTCTTTTCCGAAATCCATGAAGTCTTATTTTCTAAAGTGAAGGAATGATTATGCGTTTTCCGTTACCAATTTAATGAATTCATCGTAGGTAACTTCCTTCTCATCCACCTTAAAGGATTCTTTGTAGTAAGTCAGTAATTTTGCGTTGTACACCTGATCATTGATTCGGCGAGCTTCCTCCTCATTTTTCAGTGCATTTTCTGCAATACCCTTTAACATTTCATCATCCATTGCCTGCTGACCGTACTGCTGGAATTGTGCTTTTACCATTCCTACAGTGTGGTCAACGAGTTCTTCTTGTGAAACAGATATCTCACCCATTTGAATGACTTTATTCTCAATCAATTGGTAACGCAATCCACGTTCTGTTTTCTCCCAGTCCGCCTCAATCTCTTCGGCTGAAACCGGTTTTTCGCCTGCCGTTTGCATCCATTTCTTCAAGAACGCGACAGGTAAGTCAAATTTCGTTTTATCCAATAAGTATTCAGCAACATTGTTAAGGAAGTACTGATCCGATTCGTTCATGTACATGCGCTCTGCTTCTTCCTTCATCTTCTCGCGCATTTCATCCTCACTGGTCACTGCGCCTTCTCCGTATACTTTATCAAAGAACTCTTGGTTCATCTCTGCAGGCTCCATGCGTGCAACGCTCTTCAGCTCGAAGTGGAAAAGACCTGTTGAGGCTTCTAATTGGGCATCTGTGACACCTAAAAGACCTGCAGCATTGTAACCTTTCACAAAACTCTTCGAAGCGTCAACAGGCAGTACATCGCCTGCTGCAGCCTTACACCATTCGCCTTGAGCTTTCTTGGTTTTCAAGTTTGAACCCATGATTTGGGTATCCTCTTTTACGATACCGCCGTCTACAACCGCTCCTTCCGCATCCACTTCAGTGAATGTACCGTGGAACATGTCAGTAACTTCAGGTTTTTCAGGAGCAGACATTTTTCCGTAACGGTTACGGATATCCTCTACGTAGGTATCAAGAACTTTTTTATCTGCAACAACTTTAACAGCTTTGACTTTATTCTTCTTTGAAATGCCTACCTCAAATTCAGGGCTTAAGCCTAATTCAAACTGGAAGTTGTAAGATCCAGCCGTATCAAAATCTAAATCCGGTTGTTCTACCGGCATTGGATTGCCGAGGATGTTCAACTTTTCATCAGTAATGTATTTGTAAATACTGTCTTGCAAGAGGTTGTTAATCTCTTCAATGAGTACGGCTTTACCGTATTGTTTTTTGATCAAGCCCATAGGCACTTTCCCTGGACGGAATCCCGGAATATTCGCGCGCTTGCGGTAATTTTCCAATACATCGCTCACCTTCGTTTGGTAATCTTCTGGGGTGATCTCAATGTTCACTAATAGGTTTAGTGCGTCTACTTCGTTCTTGCTGATGTTCATTACTGTGGAATTAAATGTTGCAAAACTCCCTTCAAAAGGGGGTGCAAAGGTAAGTAACATTTTGCCTTTTACGGACTTATGTGAGACCCTTCGCGTTTGCATTCCTTTAACGTTCGAATTGCCGAAGCTTGGAACAAAGATTGTACCTTGCCTATTCTATGATTCAGAGACTTATGCAGCGTAAAAATCTCAAATATTTACTCCCACTAGTTGTGGGAGCTTTGGTTGTTTTAGGGTTTAAATGGTTCGGCCCGGAAGAAGAAAAAGAGGCCGTGATCTTTTCGTTGGTAAGAGACGCCTTAACCAATGTGCATTTGCAGCCAAAAGAGGTAGGCGATGCGCTCAGTGAACAGGTGTATGAGAATTACCTGAACACATTAGATTACAACAAACTGTTTTTGACACAGAATGAGGTCGATCAATTAGCGGGCTACAAAAAAGAATTGGACAACCTCTTTCAGTTAGGTGATACGAGATTCTTCACGCTCAGCTATGGATTAATCACAAGTACGATTGATGCTTCAAAGGAAATCTACACACAGCTGCTTTCCGAACCTTTCGACTACACGCTAGACGAACGCATTGGAAATAACCCTGAATCGAGAACCTTCGCTCGAAATAATGAAGAGCATGTGGAGTTTTGGCGTAAACATTTGAAATGGCGCGTTCTGAATCGTATTTACGAAAAAGATCGTGCACAAAAAGAAGATGCCGAAACCGACGAAACCGTTGAGTTAAAGTCATTCGAAACGCTCGAAATTAAAGCGCGCGAAAAAGAATTAGAATTGCAGAATGAATGGCACGAAGACCTGATGGACGTGAGTCGATTAGAGTGGTTTGGCATGTATATGAATGCCTATTGCGAGGCATTTGATCCGCACACCTCGTATCTCGCACCGCAACAAAACGAAGACTTTGAATTGAGCATGACGGGCCAGTTTGAAGGTATAGGTGCCCAATTAAAACAAGACGGAGACTACATCACTATCGAGCGAATTATTGTCGGCTCAGCTTGCTGGAGACAAGGCGATCTTGAAGCAGGCGATAAAATTTTAGCCGTTGCCCAGGGCGAGGCAGAGCCTGTGGATGTTGTGGGTTACAAAGTGCGTGATGGAATCAAACTCATTCGAGGCAAAAAAGGAAGTGAAGTTCGTCTAACGGTAAAAAAGAAAGACGGTGCTAGACAAGTCATCCCGATCATTCGTGACATCGTCGAAATTGAAAGCACTTTTGCCCGTAGTACCCTTTTAGACGGTGCGGTTTATGATAAGAAAACTGGTGAATGCATTCAAGAAAGCACAGGCAAAACGGGGTACATTAGGTTACCGAAATTCTATGTCAATTTCTACGACAAGAACAACCATAATGCGGCTGAGGATGTTAAAAATGAAATCATCAAACTCAAAGAAGCTGGGGTGGAAGGTATGATTCTTGACCTTCGAGGAAACGGAGGCGGTTCATTACAAGCAGCTATTGAAATTGCGGGCCTCTTTACTGGAAATGGCCCTATGGTTCAAGTCAAAAATTTCCAAAGCGGTACTCGTGCTAAAAACAACCGTAGCAGCACAGTGTTTTGGGACGGACCGCTCGTAGTTCTTGTTAATGAATACAGCGCTTCAGCGTCAGAAATTGTCAGTGCGGCATTGCAAGATCGCGGCCGTGCTTTGATTGTCGGCCCCTCAAAATCTACTTACGGCAAAGGAACCGTGCAAAATATGTTTGATTTTGACCGCGCAGTACCTGCTTCGTTGAAGCAATTAAAACCTCTGGGTGCCATTAAAATAACTACAGAGAAGTTTTATCGTATCTCTGGCGGCACGACCCAACTTCAAGGTGTTGTACCAGATATTTCATTACCGGGGGCTTACGACGGCATCGAGATTGGTGAAAAGGAATACGAAAATGCATTGGCTATTGATTTTGTGGAAAAAGCCGATTTCACGGCTTTAACCCAATGGGAGAAACAATTTACAAAAGCCAAAAAATCGGCCCAGAAACGGGTGGCTTCAAACCCGGCATTTACGAAATACGAAGCGTATGCGGATTGGATTGCAGAAGGAGATAAGGACAAATGGATTCCACTGAATTACAACAACTATCTCGGGTTTCAAGATTCAATCAAAACAGCAAGTGAAGCGTATAAAAATCTCTCAAAACTAAACGACAGTTTAGGTATTGTTGCTTTAGATCATCACCCTACAGTGGCAACTGATAGTGCGCAAGCTGAAATATATCACAAATGGTACAAAGGGCTTTCAAAAGACCTCGTACTGCGTGAAGCGAATATTATTGTAAGTGAACTGGCGCAATAGCATAGGACAACTGGAACTGGGGCAAAAAATTGCACTCGGTTTTTTGATGCTCATTGTCGTTATGGCTGCAGCAGCACCACTGGTCGTGCTGGACCATACTGCCAACGCCAACGACATGGACCTGCGCAGAGCACTTTTAGGACCGGGTAGTAGTACGGATATGGGTTTGCATTTGTTTGGAACCGATAAGTACGGTAGGGATCATTTTTCTCGTATCATTTTAGGCAGTAGGATAAGTCTCACTGTAGGGTTCATAGCAGTAGGCATCTCACTACTTATTGGAATCCCAGTAGGTGCCTTTGCCGGTTACTACGGCGGTAGACTAGACCAGTTCCTTACATGGGCCATGTCAGTGCTTTGGTCCATCCCAACCCTTCTTTTGGTCATTGCATTGACCTTTGTCCTAGGTAAGGGAATAGCGCAAGTCTTCATTGCAGTCGGTCTAACGATGTGGGTTGAGGTAGCACGTGTGATTCGAGGCCAATTTTTAGGTGAAAAGTCGAAGGAATATGTCGAGGCAGCGAAAGTCCTTGGTTTCTCGACACCACACATCATCTTCAAAGAAATACTCCCCAATACATGGGGTCCGCTTGTGGTTATTTGTGCAACTAATTTTGCCAGCGCCCTTCTGATCGAAAGCGGGCTAAGCTTTTTGGGAATTGGGGCGCAACCGCCCGTTCCTTCTTGGGGCGGTATGATCCGGGAATACTATCCGTATCTCATCACCGGTAAGGCCTATTTAAGTCTTATACCTGGGGGCCTCATTGCGATAAGTGTATTGAGTCTGAACACGCTAAGCACCGTTTGGGGCAAGCGTAATTAGAGAGATAAGCGAAAATGTTCTGTAGAAGGAACCACGACATCTTCCACTGCTAGTCCAGCATGATGATGCATGATTTCGAGGAATTCCTCACGCTCCATATTCACAGCGCCTAGACTGTCTAAATGTTCCGTAGGCAACTGGTTATCGACGGCAACAACTCCCTGCGCCTCTAGGTATTGACACATGCCTATGTACGCATATTTAGAAGCATTGGCCTGCGTATGGAACATGCTTTCACCAACGAAAATTGCACCGGTAATAACACCAAAAGTACCCCCGACCAATTCCTGACCATCCCAGACTTCAAAGCTGAAGCCCTTACCATCTTCATGGAGTGCTATAAAATTTTCGCGGAATTTTTCAGTAATCCAAGTACCTGCCTGTCCAGATCGCTCCACCGCACTGCACTTTTCCAACACTTGCTCAAATGCGGTATTCACTGTGAAACGCCACTTTCTACCGTTGATGTACGGACGCATGCTTTTCGATATTTTCACTTGGTCCGTTGCAGTAATGCTCCGTACCTCTGGAGAAAACCAGAACACAACCCCTTCTTGCTCAAACCATGGAAAGATTCCAGAGGGATAAAGTCGATCGTACATCTGAGGGCTAAGCTCCCAAGAAAGTGCGATCAAACCCTCGTCGTTCGAGACATCATTAGGGTCGGGAACTTCCCAGTCCCCTTGCCCAATGAAGTATAATGGATTGTTTGTAGATGAAAACACGTCGGTCTCTTTTAGAACGGTAAGTCGTCGTCTAGAACCGAATTATCTGCACCAGAAGGTGTGAATGGCTGTCCTGCCGGAGGTAAATCCGATGGCCCAGGTCCTGCAGCCGCTTCAACGGCATTCATTCTCCAAGCTTGAAGCGTCGTATAGTAACGAGTATCACCGCCTTGAGGAGGCGTCCACTCGCGTCCACGAATATTGAATTCAATATTGACTTCTTGACCTTCCTTGAAATTATTCAAAACGCCCGTTTTGTCCTGAGTAAACTCGAACAATAACGTCTGAGGATATTGGTCTTTAGTTTGGACTACGAATTCTCTTTTTTTGAATCGGTCTGAAATGACCTGCTCATCCATAATACGCTGGATTCTCGCTTCTAACTGCATCTGCTTACCCGTTTATCGGGCCGATTTATCTATTAATAATACTTTCCAAGCTTCCTTCACTTGGCCATTGTCTAATAAGTCTTTGGCCATTTCGTGTAATTGCTCGCGCAATTCTATTCCGTCCGCAAAATTTTGTAAAATGCGACGGACATCAAAATCATTTTTCTTTCCCTCTACCTCTTCAGTAGTTGGAAGTGTAATTTCAGAACCCAATTGGCCTAAATTATTTCCTGTCAAAATAGTCGAGCGGCGAATAACATCCGGAATTTGATCCACACCTATTCCCAACTTTGGAGGTGCCAATTCAAACAAAGCATCGCCTGAAGCTCTTACCCACCACGCTTTGCCCAATCTACCCACTAAATCAATTGCATCCTGATCAATGCCTCCATTATCCGATAAGACATCATCGGCAATGTGCATTTTTTTAACCACACACATCACCAGGTTACCTGCTCCGCCCTCTTCGCCCATATGAAGTACATCGCGTACTTCACATTCTAGACTGACAGGACTTTCTTTCACTCTTCTCGGTGAAACCAGATCAGATTCTATTGGCGTCAAACCGCTTTTCACAAACTCGTCTACATCCGACGAATATTCCGCGGAACTAAGATTCACCTGCTGCGTAATGGCATAATTAACTACGTTTATGACCACCTGCTTTTGCTGCATCGCATTGTGCAGCGTATCCTTAGTTGTGTTGTTTCTGACTCTTCTCGCGGCAGAAAAAATAACCACTGGGGGATTGGAACTGAATATATTGAAGAAGCTGAACGGGCTGAGGTTATTATTGCCAAATTCGTCTACGGTACTCACCAAAGCGATAGGTCTAGGAGCTATGGCTCCTAGCAATAAACTGTGACGCTCTTTGGTTCCGAGCTCGTTGGGATCAAAACTTGCCATGTGTAAGGATTTTGAGCAAAGTTAATTTTTCAAGCCACCCAATCATTTTTTCTCTCAAAGTAATTTTTCTATCTATATTTGCCGT
>JAQWJX010000079.1:0-1918 GCA_029248145.1 Schleiferiaceae bacterium
GGTCTTGAAGATTTGATTGAGGAGGAAGAAGACGAAACAGAAGAAAAGACAGATCCTAGATGGGATCAACTAAAAAACTTGTTGAATAAATAATTAAGTAGAGATGGCACATCCTAAACGCAGACAGTCGAGCACGAGAAGAGATAAGCGTAGAACACACTACAAGGCAGCTGATCAGCAACTGGCTATCTGTCCAACCACTGGTGAAGCACACCTGTACCACCGCGCACATTGGCACGAGGGTAAGTTGTACTACAAGGGTAAAGTAGTTATGGAAAAGGCGTAAGCCATTCTATAAAACATTGATTGTTAAAAAAGTAGCTCCATTTTGGGCTACTTTTTCTTTTTTATACCCCTTTAAGTGTTCCACACGGGCTATTTTAGCCCCCTACAACTGAAGAAACCATGAAAGCAGCAATCACCGCTATCGGCGGATACGTTCCAGAATATGTGTTGACCAACGAAGAATTGGCGACCATGGTCGAAACCAATGACGAGTGGATTACTACGCGTACAGGCATCAAGGAACGTCGCATCCTAAAGCCTGAAGAAGGTATGGGTGCGTCGTACCTCGCTATCAAGGCTGTTGAGGCCATGAAAAACGAATATGGTGTTGCCGTTGACGATGTAGATCTCGTTATACTCGCCTCCGTAACACCGGACATGCCTGTTGCCATCACCTCAGCATACATCGCTCAAGAAATTGGTGCAACAAACGCCTACGCATTCGACCTGCAAGCAGCTTGTTCTTCTTTCCTTTATGCTGTTAGTAACGCTGCTGCATACATTGAAAGCGGGAAATACAAAAAAGTTCTAGTCGTGGGATCGGATGTAATGTCTTCCATTGTAGACTATACTGACCGTACGACCTGTATACTTTTTGGTGACGGTTGTGGCGTGGTACTGATGGAGCCTAATCACGAAGACCTAGGGGTTCAAGACGAAATTCTTAGAACGGATGCGACAGGGCGCGATTTTCTCCGCATTGAGGCCGGCGGTTCTTTCCTTCCACCTTCGCACGAGACTATCGATAATAAACAACACGCCATTCGTCAAGAAGGACAGAGCGTATTCCGTTTTGCTGTGAGCCGTATGGCAGACACCTCGGCTTAACTGCTTGAAAAAAACAATCTTACAGGTGAAGATGTCGCCTATTTAATACCGCACCAAGCCAATCTAAGAATTATCGATGCTACTGCGCGTCGTATGGAACTGACTAAAGAAAAGGTAGTCATCAACATTCAAAATTACGGCAATACCACATCGGCCACTATCCCTCTAGGACTGTGGGATTACAGGGACAAATTCAAGAAAGGAGATAACATCTTCTTCGCTGCATTTGGTGGTGGATTTACCTGGGGCGCCATGTGGATAAAATGGGCCATTGATAAAAAATAACTCGTAACTTCATATTCCTAAATACATTTAAAAATGGACTTGAAAGAAATCCAGGCGCTCATAAAGTTTGTCGCCAAAAGTGGTGCTCAAGAAGTGAGCTTAGAAACAGAAGATTTCAAGATTAACATTAAAACCGGCCCTGATGCTAGTGAACAGCCTACGATTATCCAGGCCGTAGCTCCGCAACAAATGCCGGCTGTAGCAGCGGCGGCACCAGCGGCACCCGCACCAGTAGAAGCAGCACCAGCGGCGTCAGCACCAGCAGAATCCGACGAAAACGCAAACTACATCACTATCAACTCTCCAATGATAGGGACATTCTACCGTACGCCATCACCAGATCAAGATGCGTTCGTAAAAGTGGGTGATTCGATCAAGCCGGGCGATGTGCTTTGTATCGTCGAAGCCATGAAGCTTTTCAATGAAATCGAATGTGAAATCAGCGGTAAGATTGTTAAAATTCTTGCAGACGATCAAACTCCAATAGAATACGACCAGCCATTATTTTTGGTTGATCCTT
>JAQWJX010000083.1:0-4118 GCA_029248145.1 Schleiferiaceae bacterium
GACCATACTGCTTCCCCATCATACCACCGGTAGAGGTCCCAGCATATAAATCCCCATGTGCATCCTTAAGTACTACGCCTACAGTTCCGTTCTTCTTCATCTCCTTCCAGCGTTGGTATTGACCTTTCCGTTTGGCGGTCAAAAAATAGCTGTTCTCAACAAACTCATGCTCCCTCGTTTTCGCAAAAGACTCCGCGCCATCCCCAATCAAAAGAATATGCGGGGTATACTCCATGATATCACGAGCCAATTTCGCTGGATTTTTAATCCGTTTCAATCCGGCCACAGCGCCTGCTTTTTTAGTTGCACCATTCATTACCGAAGCATCTAATTCTACCGTGCCTTCGGCAGTTACTACAGCACCTTTTCCCGCATTGAATAAGGGATTATTTTCTAAAAGCGTTAAACAATGAACTACAACATCCATACCAGAACATCCTTCGTCGAGCAGCGTATATCCTGCGTTTAAGACAACACGGAGGGAGGAATCGTAAGAGGCTATCTGCTCATTCGTATAATACTTTCGCTCAATACCACCAGCGCCTCCATGAATAAGAATAGCAGGACCATCGAACTGGAACTGTTCGTGATTTTGACCGATCACAAAAAACGGTAAAGCAATGAATAGTTTGAGAAAGCGCATGATTATGTTTGTATACGTTCGTTGTAAGTAATAGCGATTTACTCTCCATGAAAGAGCTTGTGCTTTTTGATGGGCAGTCCTTGTCGAATGCGCCGAGCATTGTAAGTGCTTTGGGTATCGAGAGTCCACCGGGGCAAGAAGAAGGCAATGCCGTCAAGAATATTACCGATGAGTACGAACCAAATGATAGCAACTACTGCGGGGCCCACCCAAAAGTGGAGTAACGTAGCAAGGTAAATTACTAAGGGAGCAGATAGAATCCGACTAAATATGAGTCCCCGCGAAAGGATATATTTCATAGATCAGTAAGATAAGTCTATTTCATGATTCGGTGCATCGTAGACTTTGAAACACCAAAATAGCTAGCAATTTCTGTTTGAGTACAGTACAATTCTATTCCAGGAAAACGCGCTTTGGTCTCTTCCCAATAGGCTTTCTTATCCTGATGCTTCATTTTGATTAGTCGCAATTTTCGCATCTGAAGGAAATAACCATTTACCCTGTATAAAAATGATCTGAATAGTGGATTAGTGTAGACGAACTCGCGCCACTCCCTAGTAGATATTCGATACGCAGTGGTATGGGTGTACATTATGGCACTACTGACTGTTAGCGACCCCCACATTAAATGTTTTTCATCACACACAAAAAGCCCAGGCTCTATCATGCCATTCAGCATCGTCGTTCCATCTTCTAAATACATCTTATCGAAGCCATACCCTGCCTGTATAAACCAGAGATAACCATCCTTTTGTCCCGACCCCCACATTTGTTCACCGGGCGTAAAATGATGCGGACCATCAAACTGAGCACCGAAAGATGTGAAATCTTCGAAGCGCTCCGGAAAACCCGTCATCTCTGCTAGTCGAGCGGCAATTACTTCAGTCTTCGTTCTTGGCATTTTTTATGGCTTCTCTCATGTAAATTTTTAGTGACGAATTCGAAATACCCAAAAAATTGGCCAATTCTTTTCTTGGTAATTTCGAAGCAATTCTAGCATTTTCCTCTATCCAATGCACCGAATACTCGTGGCGATCTAAACCATGAATCTTTATATAATGCTGGTATTGGTAGCTGCATAATAGGGACCGCTGAACCCTAAAGGCTGTCATTAGATTTTTCAATGGATGCTGGTCAGAAACTTTCGTATTAATAGAATACAATTCCGTTTCCTCCAAAACATGCCATGTGGTATCCATTTCATTTAACTCTTCGTGAACTTCCAAATTAAAGATTAAATCTCCTTTTGTATAAAAATGTGACCAATTTGATAAATCATCCAATCTATGACTTACGCCTATCACGCCATTATTAATGACAGTGACGTGATCATCCAAGACTGGAAATTCCGACAGCTTATCACCCTGAGATAAGGAAAATGTTTCTACCACTAATTCATTTGAAAATTTAGCGAGTAATATCCTATCGTCAGGATGCAGTAATTTTTTGAGAATTTCAAAGAATTCTGACGTATGTGCAGCTGTTTGAGTCAAAATAAAGTTTCCAGTTAAGTGAATATACTAAATCTGTCAACGAGATGATCGGCGAAATTTAAATAACCGATTTACAGCGGATTAGGTAAGTATGGCGAGACGGAAATGATATTTCATTTTGGACAAAATGAAACAACAAGGAATATTTTGTTTTTGATATTTGATAAACAACTAATAAATTATTCAATTATGAAGAAAATTCTACTCTCTCTGTGCGTCATTTTTGGCTTGCAGACAAATGCTCAAACCTGCACTCCTGATACTGCTAATCCATCTTTGGCATCGATAGGCTATCCTACTTTGGAATGGTCAGGAATGTGGGTTAACGGCGAGACACCTTCTTTTGCGTGTGACAGCACACAACCCATGATGAATCTCGAAGCCGTAGTAGGTCAACCTTTTGAAGCAACTTTAACCGGTATGCTTGGCGATACCTTCCCCTCGGGCGGACTTCTCGTTCCTACAATTCAGTCTTCATTTTTATACACTACGGCAATCCCTTCTTGGCTAACATGGGATGCTCAGGATTCTACTTTCTATCCAGGTACGGGCAACAAAACGTGTGTTAAACTCTCGGGTACGCCTGCTTTAGCAGATACCACGTACTGGATACCAAGTGTTGGTGTTGAAAGTGGTTTCTGGACGAGCTGGTATCAAATCGAAGGATCTATGTTTGGCTTTCCAGCTATCGATACATTCGCGTTCTGTCATAATGTACGCGTGTTTAAAGATTACACAGACATTGATGAATCTGATCTCACTGCCATGTCTATTGCACCTAATCCTGCAAATGACTATTTAAAAATAAACTTCAATAAGGCTGTAGTTACAGAAGAATTCATAGGCCGAATTAAAGTTTTTAATGTAATAGGCAACGAAGTCTATGTGCATCCTAACATCGAAGCATCAAACGCTGTAGGATTTGAGGTTTCATCCTTACCCGGCGGTAATTACTGGATCACGATAGATCTCGGCGTAGGTATGCTACGGGAAGAATTTGTGATTGTACATTAAACCTGAAATAAATAAACCAAGATGACTATTCAGTTACTCTGTAAAAAAGTCCTCAAGAGCTTTACGGCTCTTGGGGCTTTTTTGTTCTCTGTGCTACTTTCCGGACAATATGCCTTCGACGGACCCATCCCAGCGATCACAAGCGGCTATGGTTCGTTCGGGAATGACAGCGTTGTTCATGAATTCTTTACCGTAAATCCAGATTCACTTCTGGAATGTAATGACACCGTTCGTGGAATCATTTCCTACCCCTACAATGCAAACGGTCCGTTGCCCGTTTTATTAACATTTCCTGGCGGTAGCTATGTTGACTACAGTGACTCAAATTACTTTAAGGCACAAGAATTCTACCAGACCTTCGTCGCCAGTAACGGTTATGTGGCCGCTACGGCACAATACAACAGTGGCTCTCGTAGCGATGAAGGATGTGCCTATTTGTGGACGACTGAACTAATGAAAAACCGCAGTAACCTGGTGGATTCAACTCGTATGGGTATGCGCGGTTACAGTTTAGGCGCCGGTATTGCGAATTGGCTTTCACTTACGATGTTTAACGACAGAAATTGGGGGTCTAATGGACGTTTTGTTTGGCCTGATGCAGGCGCCAGCTTTATTGGATGGCATGACAATTGGCCCGATGACATTTACAGACAGACGGATAGCGGCCTAGCCGCAATGCCTGATGATGTCTTATATCTCATGACCATGCATGATTTAGACAATACTGCCGATCCAAGAACAGGTATCGACATCTACAATTTCATGGGTGTTCCGGATTCCAATAAAGAATTCTACGTTATTAAAGGTGATACCATAAACAACTACATCTATTGGGCTACCCATTTTACGCAAAGTACCTATGCTCGTGATTCGACACAGTTCACCACATTTATCACAAAGCATGACGCTTTAGACTACTGGTTTGGGACGCGTATGCTACACGCAGTAATGGAAACGGCTTGGAACAA
>JAQWJX010000123.1:0-7349 GCA_029248145.1 Schleiferiaceae bacterium
AATGCTCTCTGGATTGCAAGCAAATGCAGACGATCCAGATGCTATTTCAGGAAATTTACGTGGTGCGACGCTTTACGGTCTAGAGCACCCTTTCGGTGAGGTAATGACAGAAGCATCAGTAGAGGCGATTACTGTTGAAGATTGCAAGTCTTATTTTGACGCGTACTTCAGGCCCAACATCGCTTACATGGTGATCATCGGTGATATCACAGCAAAAGATGCACAGAAGAAACTGAAAAAGGCGCTGAAGAAGTGGGCACCTGCAGAGGTTCCTCATCACGAATACGCTAAAACTGAAGTACCTACTGCACAACGAGTAGTAATGGTCGATAAGCCTAGTGCGGTGCAATCTGTCGTTTGGCTGGGTAATGTTATTGATTTGCCACACGGGCATGCGGATATTGAGCCGTTGCGTGTTGCTAACCAAATTTTAGGTGGCGGTATGTCGGGACGTTTATTTACGAATCTTCGTGAAGACAAAGCATTCACCTATGGTGCGTATTCAAACTTTGGTGTAAGTGAATTAAATGCAACTTTTGGTGCATCTGCGAAAGTGCGCAATGAGGTTACGGATAGTGCGATCACTGAATTTTTAAATGAAATCGGTCGAATGCGTAAAGAGGCTGTCTCTGCAGACGATCTTATTGCGGCAAAGGCTAGTTTAAGTGGTTCTTTCGGTCGATCTCTAGAAAGTCCTGCTTCTGCAGCAAACTTTGCATTGAATATCGCGCGCTATGAACTGCCTGCAGACTATTACAATAACTATTTGGCAAGACTCGATGCGGTCACAGCAGAGGATGTGCTTCGTGTATCGAATCAGTATATGGATGCGGATCATTTGACCATTACCGTAGTCGGTAAGGCGCAAGATGTTGCCGGTAAGCTGTCCGCTTTTGGCGCTGTCGAGTATTTCGATGCAAATGGCGCGAGCACTGATGCACCAACCTTTCTATTTACACCGGAAGGTGTAACAAAGGAAGCCGTTGTAAGTGCCTTTTTTAATGCGATTGGTGGCGCTGAAGCGTTTCAGAACATCAAAGAATTGGAACAAGAGATGAGTCTTGTAGCACCAGGGATGCCGGGGGCTGTAAGCATGTACTCCAAGAAAATCGTACCGAGCTATTATGTTACCGAGCAAAGTATGCAGGGCATGACGTTGATGAAGGTCGAATACAAGGATGGCGAAGCAAACAGTAGCGGTATGCGCGGTAATGCCACACTTGAAGGTGATGAATTGGCTTCCACAGCTGAAGAAGCGAAGTATGTGATAAGTGAGTTAGCGTGGTTAGACGATATGAGTACGATCACCTTTGATGGTCAGACATTAATGGCCGGTAAAGATGTTTATCAAATTACGGATGGCGATGCCGTGCATTACTTTGATGTTGCGACCGGTTTATTGCACATGAGCACCGAGACGACTGAAGGGCCAGAAGGCGATGTTACTGTGACAACAGTTTATGATTCATGGCAGGAAGTGGACGGATTGACCTTTGTGAAATCTATCTCACAAAGCGCCGGTCCGCAATCTTTTAAAGTTACTGTGGATAAGGTCACTTGGAAATAAGCAATCGCTTCCATTGAAATTTTGAAATCCCTGCGGCGTTTGTCGCGGGGATTTTTAATTACGTCTGTTGACTAAATAAATACCGGTAATGATAACGCCTAGCCCCAAAAGGTGATTCCATAAAATATGCTCACCGTCCCAGATACCCCAGAGAATCGCTACCACAGGTATAGCGTAGGTCACGGATGAAGAAAATAGGGCTGTAGTTATTTGAATGAGCCGATTGAAAATAATGACGGCAATACCACTCCCGAGGATACCTAAAACGGCGATATAACCGAAATTTGTCCAGGCGTTAGGATCGGTTTTAAAGACCTCTGTAACACCACTAAGAAGGCTAAAGGCGATGGTAAAAGGCGCCGCAGTAGCTAGACTCAGCGTTGTGATTGTGAGGGCCTTGAGGTGCGGTAAATTCGTCTTTAAAGTGTTCACGCTAGTTCCATACATCATGGTCGCAAGTACTCCGAAGAATCCATAGCCTAATTCTCCTTCGATGGCGAAACCACCATTTAATAGCTCCTGAAAAGGCAAGATCAGCAATACGGCACCCACAAGACCAACAGCAACACCTTGCCATTGTGTACCGGTGGCTTTTTGTCCGAAAAACCATCCGCCAATCAATACCGTAAACAATGGGACCAGCGAGTTGATAATTCCTACAACACCACTGTCCAAATGATTCACCGCTAAAGGAAATAAAACATAGGGAATTGCATTGCCTAAAAACCCTACAATAGCCAATGAAACCAAATCTTTACGGGCGAATAGCTTGAAATGTCTGAAGCCAACAGCAGACATAAATAGTGCTGCAATACTCACCCTCAAGGTGCCTACTTGTGTATAGGTAAATGAAGTAAGTCCACGTTTCATCAGAATAAAGCTCGAACCCCATATGAGCGCAAGACTGATAAACATGATCCAGGGTAGCGCTGGATGGTGAGTGGGTTGAGTTTTAGACATGGTGCAAATTTGTGACAAAAGACACCATTGTAAACCAATGCGGACGTAATTTTGTTGTAAAGTTTATTGCTATGAAAAATTTAGTCCTCACACTTTCTGTTTTCGCCGTAGTTACGGCCTGCAATGCGCCAGAACCGGAGGTCCTGACACTTCCTACAACAGTAGCTGTAAATGACAGTGTGGTCGCAAATGCCTCAAAGGAGCTTTTTATCTCGGGTATGACTTGCGTTATGGGATGCAAAGGAGCGATTGAAAAAAAGTTAAACGCTACCAACGGCATTTCAGATTTCCATATTGTTTTTGAAGACAGTACAGCGATCGTGCGTTTTGATAGCACCTTAATCACTGTAGATAAAATCATTGCTGAGGTTGCTGATGTAGCAGGTGGTGGGTTTTACACAGCCACTCTTTTAGATATTTAGTACATGGAGCGCAACCCTCTGGTTCGAAGACTAGCCACAGTAAGTTTAGTACTCATCTTTCTCGTCATTATAGCAGGCTCTGTCGTACGTGCGACGGGTTCAGGAATGGGTTGCCCGGATTGGCCACAATGCTTTGGATACACTATTCCTCCAACATCCATTGAGACTTTGACTTGGGGCCCTTCTAAAAGCTTTGAGCAAGGACAAATGATTTTGAAAGACGGTCAATTTTGGGTGGCGCAAGTGGATCTCACAACTGCCGAAGATTTTAATACGATGAATTGGGCTGTTTTTACGAAGCACGACTACAACATCTTTAACCCGGTGCATACCTGGATTGAATATATAAATAGACTTATCGGTGCTTTGAGCGGGCTTCCTGTATTGGCATTAGCCGTTGTAGCAGTGGCCCGGTCAAGAAAAAATTGGGGAAATTCAATTTTGTCTGTGGGCGTACTCTTTTTACTTCTCTTTGAAGCATGGTTAGGTAAACTGGTTGTAGACGGCAACCTCGTACCAAACCAAATTACCATACATATGATGGGTTCGGTTGCCATTGTATTACTTCTATTGGCTTTACGCGCAAGAAATACGAAAGCGCCAGCTCCTTTAACACGCCCAGTCAGAAATGGGCTACTGCTACTGTTAGTATTGATTGTTATACAGATATTCCTAGGCACACAAACTCGAGAGCTTGTAGATGCAGCTTTTGATCATAATGAGTCGGTCTTACGATCTAACATCATTCCGTCTATAGAAGGGTTAATGCCGAAAATTCACCGCAGCTTCGCTTGGGTAATTTTGATAGTGACGAGCCTGTTGTATTACTTGCGTAAAAAGCATCAAGCCATAGTTCCGGGCTTCGGTGCATTAATTTTTGCCATTGGTTTAGAATGGAGCGTTGGCGTTGTATTGTACTTCTTGGGATTACCTAAAGCAATGCAACCTGTGCATTTGGTGCTAAGTATCGGGATATTAGCTTCGATCAGTTACCCACTTTTTTTAAGCTTCCGTAAGTCTTAAACTAAGCTAGCTCACTCCTTCTTCAGAATCACTCCACTTTAAGGTCTCAATCATCTTCAGTAATTCATCCCTCATAAACTGAGTTACCGGGGCTAAACTATCTGCATTAGGTGTGCTGTAATGGTACAATACGCCACGAAGGAAATGGGAAGCACTATCCGTTGCATAAAACTGTGTTGTAGTCGCAGATGCCCCGGAAAACTCATAATACAGCCCGTACACGCCTTCTTCAGGGTAAGCAAAAAATTGTTCCCTCATTCCACTGGCCTTGACAGTGTGCTTGTAGGCCAATTGTTGTGCATCCCGGACCAATTCTTCAAGATTTTCAGTCACAGGCTTGTAGGTGAATTGAACGGTACTTAAGATCGAAGGATAAGCAAGGTCCATCCAAAACTCATCCGCATTCGTATCGGATAAAACTTCCTTTTTAATGGCCTTAGCTTCAGCGTTTATTTGAACGTGAAAAGGGGCTTCAAAGGGCAATTCTGTATATGCGTTCTGAGCGGGAAGGCCAATTCTCATGTGTCCATTAGGCCGAGCAACAGGATCCTCGCTGCAAGAATAGAGTAGTGCAAAAAGTACTATGAAAAGACTATGCTTCATGATTCGGGTTAACGGTTACTTTAATCCGTATTAATTTACGTTGATCTACACTCTCCACTTTGAAAGTGAACGCTTCGTAGGTGATTTCTTCGTTCTTTTCTAAGAATTTGCCAGCCAATTCTAGAACAAGTCCAGCGAGCGAATCACTTTCTCCATCCACAGATTCGAATATATCCTTGGGAAGATCGAGTACCCGACAAAAGTCGATCAGTGGCGTTTGCGCTTCAAAAACGTAGTTATGGTTGTCGAGCTTGCTATACACTAGGTCGTCATCGTCAAACTCGTCACTAATCTCTCCAACGATCTCTTCTAATACATCTTCAAGTGAAATAACTCCAGAGGTTCCGCCAAACTCGTCAACGACTATCGCTAAATGGATTCTGCGCTGCTGGAATTCTTTAAGTAGATCGTCAATTTTTTTACTTTCCGGAACGAAGAATGGTGTGCGAATGAGATCTTGCCATCTAAAATTATCTGAGGCATCTACATAGGGGAGAAGATCTTTAACATACAGAAGGCCTTTGATTTGGTCTAGCTGTTCTTCATAAACCGGAATTCGCGAATACCCCTTATCAACAATGTGCGTTAATGTATCATGGAATGGCGCCTTAATATCTATGGCAATAACTGAAGTACGTGGGGTCATTACTTCTTTTACTGTAGTGGAGCCAAACCGTACAATGCCTTTTAAAATGCGCTGCTCGTCCTCAGTAGTGTGCTCATCAGTGGTCAATTCAAGTGCCTGTTCAAGGTCGTCAACGCTGAGCGAAGGTGTACGCCCTTCAATATTAATTCTGTTGATGGTTTTACTGAGCCGTTTGCTTATCGGTTTTAAGATTTTATGCAGGCGGAATATGAAGGGGACTACGAAGCGGGCAAAGTTTAATCGGGCCGTATTTGCATACACTTTCGGCAGAATCTCACCAAAAAGCAAGAGTACTCCCGTTATAGCCAGTATCTCAACGATAAAGGTTAATAGTGGACTCCAGAGTTCAGGTGAGAAGAATGTATTGAGTAAAAACGTAGAGAGGATAACGATACCCACATTTACGAAATTATTGGATATCAAAATGGTCCCGAGCAATTCTTCAGGTTTATCCAGCAATGTTTTTATTCGGTTGTGCTTTGGGGCGTCGTCTTCGAGTTCTTCAAGTTCCCCGGCACCTAATGAGAAAAAGGCAACTTCAGAACCCGAAATTAAAGCGGATAAGAGAAGAAGGATAATGAGCACTACAATGAAAGCAACTCCGGTTATCGGAGCGTCAATGGTTAAAAATTGTAGAATTGTACTGGGAGGCTCTGTTTCCAATTTATAGTAGTTCGTTCGACTTAGAAGGGTAGATCATCTTCCTCTTGATTGACGCCAGCTGCCGGCGAAGGATTTCCTGTGTTTTGAGCAGGTGCCGGTTGTGAAGTAGCGGGCGCACCATAGTTCGCGGAGTCGTCGCTAGACATTCCCTCGCTTTCAGCGCGCGAAGTAAGCATAGTCATTTGATTTACTTGAACGTCCGTCGTGTACCGATCAGCACCCGTTTGATCTTGCCACTTTCTCGTTTTTATCTTCCCTTCGAGAAACACCTTATGGCCTTTTTTGAGGTATTTGTGGGCGACATCGGTCAATCCTTTTGCGCTAATGACAATATTGTGCCATTCGGTATTTGTTACGCGCTGTCCGTCACGATTTGTATAGGTTTCTGAAGTCGCCAGTGGAAATTTCACAATAGAACCACCATTGTCAAAATGAAGAATTTCGGGATCCTTCCCAAGATTTCCAATGAGCATTACTTTGTTCAGCGTACCGGCCATGATTGAGTTATTTTGATGTTATAGTACATCAAATTTAGGCAAATTTACTCGCAGATTTACAGCTTGTTAGTAACAAAGTCAGCGATAATTATAGGCATGCCTAATTCTTGCGCCTCAGCTTTTGAATAGAAGTTGTAATCCCCAGAAATATCGCCTTCAGCTACTTCCCAAAAGCTACAATAAAGGTCTTTGTGTGATAATTTATGTAGCAACGGCTCCGCCAGTAGTTGAGCGTTTTGAGGCACTCCGTCAAGCTGCGGAAATTCATAGAGTCCAGCCCAAATACTTTCCGTCCCTCTTTTCCTTAAGGCGACTTTCTTGTTGTTTTGAACAACTCCAAAATGAAGCGTTTCCTTCGTTCTTTTTCCCTTTTTAAGTTTAACGGGTAATTCAGAAACTTCTCCGCTATTGAAAGCATGACAAGAGTTGTTGAGAGGACAATACATGCAATTGGGACTTTTAGGCGTGCAGTGCAATGCTCCAAATTCCATGATTCCTTGATTATACAACCCTGGATGTTTAGTTCCTTGAATACATTCGTTTGCTAAAGTCTGAAATTCTCTTTGTCCTGAGGTGCTGTTTGTGGGCGTGCTTATTCCGAAATAGCGGCTGAGTACACGGTATACATTACCGTCTACAACACCTATTTTCTCTTCAAAGCATATGCTGGCGATTGCCGCAGCAGTATAAGGGCCAATTCCTTTTATTTTCAATAAGGCGTCGTATTGTTCAGGCAGTTGGCCGTTAAAATCTGTGAGTATTTGCCGAGCGCCTTTTTGAAGATTGCGCGCTCGATTATAGTAGCCCAAACCAGTCCAAAGGGCAAGTAATTTGTCTTCATCAGCAAGTGCTAACGACTCAATAGAGGGAAATGCTTGCAGAATTTTGTGGAAGTATGGTATGCCCTGTGCCACCCTTGTCTGTTGCAAAATGATTTCACTTAACCATACTTCATAAGGCACGGGCAC
>JAQWJX010000109.1:0-8331 GCA_029248145.1 Schleiferiaceae bacterium
ACAAATTTCGGTTTCTTTAAAAAGTATACACGCATCCACCGTGCCCTTCGACTCATCGAAGAAGGCTACCTGGACAATCAAAGTGTAGAGACGCTCGCTGAAACCGTGGGCTATTCCTCAAGGGCACCCTTCTACCTGGCCTTTGAGCAGATTATGGGGGAATCTCTAACCGTTTACCGAGAAATCTAAATCTCCTAAGTCCTCAATCGGGCAAATTCATAATTACCTCCTTCAATTCGTGTAATTAAATAGGATTACAAACGGCTGTGATGTAAATTTGATATACACGTTTAATTCGATAACACTATTTCTAGAATACGATGCGCATACCTTCTGGGACGACGCTCTATCTAAACCAAAATAGTTAATGAATTGAAGGTTATAACACGCGCCCCCTTCCTAACCGGTTGGGGGTTTTTTGTGTGTTCGACTGATCACTAGAAGTCGACGCGTTAATTGTATTTAGGTGAGCTACTACTCTAAATAGTCGTGTTCAAAACGTCTAGTTCTTCACAATTTTTGGAAGTCTACAGCGGGTGTGGGTAAGTTGATTAAGAATCAATTTTTAACCCTTAAATCCTAAAACATGAAAAAAGTTTGGATGGTGGCCGCGGCCACAACAGTAGCGTTCGGAATGAACGCGCAAGATGCCTCAATAGAAACACAAGCCATTGGCGTGGTGATCGATGCACACGCATTGGTGGATGTCGTTGACGACGAAATCGTATTTGATTTTAGTAATGACGACCCCGTGGAGGCCGGGAATGCTTTTGTTCTTGGCGCTAACAAGCAATCGAGCACCTTTTTAAATTACTCCTTAATGTTGAGTAATGCCGGATTAGCAGACGGTTCTATTTCCGTGCGTATTGCCAATATGAACGAAGGGATGAGCCTTTCGCTATTAGCTGATGGCAACCAGCCTGCAGGTTTACCGTCGAACCAATACGGAACGTTGGGAAACGTCACTCCTGCTTTTGATGCAACTGCCGGTGCGGTGCCAGTAAAACTTACCGCTACGGACCAATTGCTGATTGAAAACATCGGAACGTCCTACACTGGGAACGGAGCAGGAAACGGATACGAATTGACCTATTTAGTAAGTATTGAAGACTACGCCCTACTAGATGCAGACAACGGCTCGCAAGACATGGGTACCGTAACCTACACCATTGCTGAATAACCTCCTTCCCCCGCCCTGTGGGCGGGGGATTTCCTAACTCCCACGTACCATGAAACTACTCCTACACTCACTCGCTATGGCACTTAGTGTTAGCCACGGGGCGCACGGCCAAGTCACCGTGCAAAGCGGGCTATCCCACCGAATCGAACGCATTCCTGGGAAACAAGAGATTTTGCCCGTTAAACTTAAAAATGTGGGTGACCAACCTTGCGCTTTTCACATCGAACTGGCAGATCTTAGCTCACACTGCGACAGCGGTTACCGCTACCTTCCACCGGGAAGTACGGATGCCAGTTGTGCGAATTGGCTTGAAGCCGAAACGTATGATCAGGTCTTGCGGGCACACGAGGAAGTGATCGTAAAGGTGCGGGTACGTATACCGAAAAGTTTCAACCAGTCGAGTGCGCGCGCATGTCTTCTTGTGACTTCGAAACCGGAAAAAGAGAGCGTTAAAAGGGGTCCGCGATTTAAGATTGAATTGCGCTATGCCGTGAATGTACTCTACCGCAATCCTATGGTACCACCTGTGGTTGCTATGGAAGCTAAAGCGCTGGCGGTGGGTGAGGATAATTCGGTTTGGACGCTGCGCTATCAGAATGCAGGAAATGTGGACCGAATCATTTCTTCGCGAGCGCATTTGTTGAACAACCGGGGCGAGGTGGTTTATCAAACCGAAAGCTTACATGCAAAAGGTCTGATCCCAAACCAATGCCGCACGGTTCAGTTTAAAAAGCCTGATTTGCCCGCCGGCGATTACCAAATGGTGGTAGTCAGTCAAACCGATGCGGGAGAAAAATTTGGTGTAACACATTCCTTGAAGCTATGAGGTACAGGGGCGTAATAGCTTTAGTCATCGCTACACTTTCGGCATGGAGCCAAGAGTGCGGTCAGGTAGCGGTTCGTGGGCCAGAGGAATTAGTTGCGGGTGGGATTTGGTCGTTTGCAGCGCATTGGACCGCGCTCCCTCCTGGCAAAAATATCAACATTAGAATCGACGCCCCCGCTCCTTTTACGGTGCTTTCGGTACCCGCGGAAGGACGAGCAGATTCTGGTGTAGCGAGACCGGTCTTTATGACCTCAGCGCATGCAGAAGCTCGCGCATATTGGATTCGAGTGTCATTTGAAGGTGCTTGTCTCTGGGGTAAGGTGGACGATTCATTGTGTGTTCGTGTACTGCCTAAACCGCGCCTAATAGCAAAGATCATTTCTGCCGGAAAAGACAGTGCCAACGTTTTAATCACGAATACGGGTAACGTCGCATTCGACTGTGGTGAAGCTCTTATTCCACCAACTGAATCCTATGAGTATAAATTATATAGAAAAGACAATAAGGTCTCTTTTTCCGCCCAAAGCGCGAATGGATGGGATACGCTCGTTGGACTTGGTTTAGCGCCGGTTGGGCGCTCAGAAAGTGTAGCGCCTGTATTTGATCCCGGGGCGCCTTGGTTGCACTGGCGCTTACAAACGGTCTACAGTGGACGAATTAATCAATTGGGAACCGTTTCTTTAGAAAAGAACGTGTTTTCAGCGCGGGGCCTGCTTTGGAACAACCGACTTCGAGGCTCAGCAGAACTGCAACTACCCCTAGGCAGCTTGAGCGCAGGGCATGGGATATTGCAACGGCATGTACTGTCGCGCGCGGAAAAAATGAGCTATGTACGGATGGTAATTCCATTTAATGAATTTACCGGAGCATTGGAGTGGCGTGGGGGACAGCCCATGGCGGGATTGCATTGGAGAGGCGGGAGTTTGGATTCACGAGTAACACTTTTTGGAGGCGGTTTAAGCCAATTTTGGGGTATGCAACACCGTATACAACTGGGCAGTAACGAACTGAAATTCAGTCAATACGAAGGTATGAGCCTTGCACAATACAACGGGCAAAAAGGTGTATACCGCTGGTCGCTTCATGCCGCACACATTCCAGATAAATTGCGCGCACAAGCGCCATACAACTCTTTTGTTCGTGCGCATGCATCGGGTGTGCTGGGACCAAACCGGTGGTTGGGTCAATGGGCCCTGTTTACAGATGCAAGTGGTAATTGGAGCCAATTCCACCTCATTCAAAACGAACTCACATTAGGTCCTTGGCGGTTTTCTACCCGGGGCCAGTTATTTTCGTCCGCCCTCACTTCAAAACAACTACGCCTCCAGTCAGAATACCGAAGTGGTTTGTGGCAATGGCAGAGCAGTGGTGAATGGCGCCAATTAGGCCAATTACCTCCTCAAATTCTTTATCAGCACCAACTCCGCCTACGTACTACACGAGCCTACCTCCAAGCCCAGTTTCGACAACAACCCAGCACCGGACTTTGGTCCCTCTTAGGTTCCGGAAATGTGCAATACAAACGCTGTTCGCTCCGCATACAATCAACCTTGTTTGGAGGTGGGAATAGTGGAGCACGACACCAGCAAACCCTGCAACTCTTTCGCCGTACAGCACACGGTAACCTTTCCGTCTCTGTACAGTCGATGCAGCGTGCCACGATCGGATGGAACGGTAGCTTGCATACAGGTTCTCCCTATAAAATACTTAACGGATACTGCCGCGATGAACAAGGCAACCCGATCGAGGGTGTGAAAATTAGTGCCCAGGGAAAATCGATCATTACGGATCCTAATGGCACGTTTAGTTTCGCGCATCTTGAAGGCTCAGATGTACTTCTAAAAATTCATGCCATAAGTCTTCCGTTTGCCACTCAGCCCGTTTTGGGCTTTGAACAGCACCATTTTCTTGAGCAACGCAAGCAGCACTGCACCTTGGGTTTCTACCGCACACTCGGTGTTCGGGGAACCGTGACTGTTCAGCGCACCCAGCATATTGCGCTTCGACAGAAAATTGATCTTGCCACGCTTGAACTCACCCTTTACCATGAAGACAGTTCTTCCTTTACCACTCCCGTTCGTGAGGACGGTCAATTTACCCTTGGGGGGCTGCCGGAGGGCCATTATTGCGGGGCGCTAGCTCCGGCGCCCCAGGGGTTTTCCTACCCGCCCATTACTATTGACATTCGTAAAGGCAGCCCCTCAGACCTGAAGATCACCCTCATTGAATTGCCTCAAAACATCCCTTTTCAAGTCCTATGATACACCGATTTTTCTTTTTCCTACCCGCACTCTTTTATAGCATGACAGGCTCTTCTCAAATCATTTGGGCTGAAGAAAGCACCTACTTTGATCTCCATTTTGAACCCATCACACTAATTGCCGTAAGCGAGCAAGAAATCGAATTATCCCCTTCTGTAACCACAGCAGCAGGATCACCTGCTTTCACAGATAGTTTGTCCACTACATTCCATCTTCGTTATACTATTAGTCCAGTGCATCCCTCCGCACAGTTAGTCCATACTGTTACTTTACCCAGTGGCCTTTCCTCCAGATGGTTGACCACTCCCTTTCTACCCGCCAGCGGTACTTGTACGCTCGCGCCGTCCGCCATTCACAATGAAACCGACCAGTTGCTTACTGCCGCCATTTATGGCCATTCAGGAACTGGCCCACAAGACGGTATACCCGTGACTGTACAAATTTCTCTTAGTCGACGTCAATACCAAAACCTCGACGCCAACCTTCATCTCCTTAATCTCACGTACCAATGCCTATAAGACTATTGCTTACTTTTATTTACATGCTTATTTCCAGTTTATTAAACTCTCAAAGTCTCTACATAAATTATACAAAGCCTCAAGCAAATATCAATGAAACACATCTCCATCCACCACGAACGGCGGGTGCGGATTACGCATCTTGCATTCCAATGGATCAAGGGGCTTTGGTATCGGTACAAGACGTTAGATCGAGAACGAATTGGTGTTTACTCGCTTATCAAACTGAACCACTACAAGGCAGTGCAACGTTAAAGATCATTCCAGATATTACCTCTGTCCCTCCGGAAAATATCGGCACAAACACGCCGGCTCAACTCCTCTTGCGAGAGCAGCCGAAGCCGCTCTTTTCAGGTGCAGGGCCAGTAGACCAATTGTTCTTATCCTTCTCGCTTGAACATGCTCATGTTTCCCAGAATGTCAATACAACACCAATCTACATACAGTACCAACTCGTGGAAGGCGGCTGCCCGCAGGGACCATAAAAAAACCCTCCGCGCGCTATGCACTCGGAGGGTTTTCCTGAAATTTTATCCTCGCAGTTCTTACACCAACTGAATGTCGACGCTCATCAGGTTTTTAAACTCTTCTAATCGAGCGTTGATCTCCTCAGTAGTCAACTCCGCAATACGTTCTGTTCCGAATTTCTCTACTGTGAAACTCGCCATTGCTGAGCCCCAGATCACCGCGCGCTTCATGTTTTCAAAGCTAATGTCATCTGTCTTCGCTAGGAATCCAATAAACCCACCAGCAAAGGTGTCTCCAGCGCCAGTAGGGTCAAAGACTTCGGCTAACGGTAGTGCAGGTGCACTGAATATTTTATCCTCATGAAACAGCAATGCTCCATGCTCACCTTTCTTAATGATTAGGTATTTTGGACCCATCGTCATAATCTTCTGAGCCGCTTTCACTAAGCTGTATTCCTCAGAAAGCTGACGTGCCTCCTCGTCATTAATGGTTAAAACATCAACACCTTTAAGAGCAACCATTAAATCATCCCAGAAGTGATCCATCCAGAAATTCATAGTGTCTAATACTACGAGTTTTGGGCGGTTTGGTAGTTGATCCAACACTTTCTGCTGTACAGACGGCAACAGGTTTCCCAACATTAAATACTTACAATCCTTAAAACCTTCAGGTACGATTGGGTTAAACGTCTCTAATACATTGAGTTGCGTATCAAGAGTATCACGAGTGTTCATGTCCGTGTGGTATTTACCCTTCCAAAAGAAAGTCTTGCCATCGGGAATGATCTGTACCCCTTCTAGATCGACTCCTTTTTCAGAGAGTAGATCTAAATGTTGCTGCTCAAAATCGGCCCCGACAACGGAAACGATATTACTCTTTTCCACATGGTAACTCGCGCTGAGCGCGATATAAGTTGCCGCACCGCCTAGGATGCGATCCGTTTTTCCGAAGGGCGTTTCTAAAGCGTCATACGCCATCGTTCCAACTGTAAGTAAGCTCATTCTGATGATTTTTAGATACGGCGAAGTTACACGTGTGCCTTTATATTGACAAGAGAAATAATAGATAGAAAAGGGGCCGCGATTCGCGGCCCCAATTGCTTAAGAATGGCCCGGTTGCTTAATCATTCGTCTAACAGAATAACGGGTACCTATTAAAAGCGAGATGAACATACCTCTCAGGCTCAACACACCCTGTTTCATATTGTCCTTAAGGCCTATTCAGGAACGTCTGTCTAGCAAATGTCCTGCTAAATGCAGCAGGGATGCAAATTTATAACCGCAGTATCGATACAATGATTTGGAGAACTGTATGCCCATATGAGCGAGCCCTACTTTCTTAAGAAGAACCACATGCCCTAACGGCGTGAGTCAAAAGTCGGCTGTTCCAAAAAAAAACAACTGTAGGTATTGTAGAACCTATGAAGTTGCCGTATTATTGCAGCCCGTTTCGAAAGAACTGGAACATAAATTCCTCCTTAGCTCAGTTGGTTAGAGCATCTGACTGTTAATCAGAGGGTCCTTGGTTCGAGCCCAAGAGGAGGAGCAACTAAAATGATAAAACCGTTATACTGTTATAGTGTAGCGGTTTTTATTTTTTCACGATGTTGTTTTCCCCAATTTGTTAACTCGATAATGAGCGGAACAAGGGAATAACCATAATCGGCCAACTTGTAAGTGACCTTGAGTGGTAGGGAATCATATACCGTTCTCAGAATTAGTCCGTTTATCTCTAAATCTTTCAATTCTTTTGACAACATTCTTGGAGTGATTTTCGGTATACCTTTCTCCAATTCAGAATATCTGAATTCACCATTACAAAGCAATGCGATTATGGACATTTTCCACCTTCCTTGAATAATCTCCATGGAATCCTGAATGGCCTGCAGATCACTCTTAAAGTGTTCAATTATTTCTAAAGGAGGTTTCTCTACCCTGTAACTTTTGAACTCTTCTATTCTTTCTTTTAGGGCCTTATCCATAATTCATCTTTTGCACAAAAGTACACTATACTTTGATATAGTACTATACTTTATATAGCTGGTTTCGCTTAATTTCGTTTGAATATTCAAACACATTAATAAAAATGAAGATTCTTTACTGGATAGTAAGCCTCGGATTGATTGCTTTTGAAATGGCAGCAGGGATTGGAAAACAATTGGGCGCTAAAATGGCTGTCGAATGGATGAACAGATTGGGTGTTGCCAAACCATTTATGAGTGCATTTGGTGGTTTAGAAGTAGGAGCCGCTGGTGTTATTCTTTTCAGTCTTTTTAGTAAAGGAGGGTTCAATGATAAATTGGTGCCTTGGGCTTGTTTGGTTCTTGTTGTTCTTAAAGTATTGGAACTAATTCTGCAAATCAAAGCAAATGAGCCATTTGCTGCAATGGTAGGGCCTACAGTTGTTCTTCTCCTCATTGCTGGGTTTCTCTTTGTAAAGCAAAATATATAGGCATGAAAAAAACAGTTTTAGTCTTTGGAGCCAATGGTAAATTAGGAACCCATGTTGTCAATCAAGCATTAGATAAGGGTTATAACGTCAAAGCCTTTGTCAGAAACCCTGAAAAGTATACGCGGACTAAAGGTCAGGAAGTGGAAATAGTCAAAGGTGATGCAACGAATATTACAGATGTTAAACACGCTATGGAAGGGGCTGATGTAGTGATAAGCTGTTTAGGTAATCCTCCAAAAAAAAGGATATACATTATGGAGAAAGCACATTCCAACATAATGTCAGCAGCATCCGATTCCTCTTCATCGCCGCGTTGTCTGATGATATCGAGTATTGGTATAGGCGGATCTTCATGGCTTGTGAAATTCCTTCTTCAAAAAATTGGAGGCAAAGAAGGATTTACAGACTTTGAAAACGCCGAAAAAAGAGTACTTCAGCAAAATAATGTCTCGTTTGTTGTTGTCCGTCCTGCGGGACTCACAGATAAAAAAGGGAAAGGAAAATATAGCTTGATTACCAAGCCAACTGTTTTCTTTCCAAAATTCATATCTCGTTCTGATGTAGCTAGGTTTTTTATCGATTGTATTAGTAATACCTCTCATGATGGAAAAGCAATAATGATAGAAG
>JAQWJX010000180.1:0-3840 GCA_029248145.1 Schleiferiaceae bacterium
GAAGGCGATATTTTTGCTGGAACTTTCGGTCGTGGAGCATTTCAGACGACTTCATTAATGACAACTCGTCCTATCGGAATTGCCGAACAAGAAGTTGAGCAAGCAGATGAAGCAGTCAAGCTCTTCCCTAATCCTGCTGAAGACTTTACGACATTAGCACTAGAGTTACCTGCGGGCAACTATACTGTTGAATTGATTGACCTAAATGGTCGTTCAGTGAAGTCTGTAAACTTCGAAGCAACTGAAAATGGCACACAAGCGTTTAAACTTGACGTGAGCAATGTTGCTAACGGAATGTACGTGGTAGGAGTCAAGGAAGTGCCAAGCACTTTCGCTAGATTACTTATCGCACACTAAAAAGACGAATGAACACTTTTAATGCCCTGCATCTTTGGATGTAGGGCTTTTTTTTGCTCGATTGATAGCATTATTTTTGCCCTATGGATTTAGAATTTCTACAATACCCTATCGGACGTGCGTCCATTGAGAAGAACCCCGGTGAAGAACGTATCGAGAGCAGTATTGCCGTTATTGGACGGATGCCACAGCAGTTGATGGAGTTCGCAAAAGGATTAACTGCTGAGCAGTGGGATACGCCCTATCGCGAAGGGGGTTGGTCACCACGTCAAGTAGTTCACCATTTGGCAGACTCACATATGAACGGCTTTAACCGTCAACGTTTGGCCGTGGTTTCTCAAAAGGTTCCGTCGATAACAGGATATCCACAAGATGTGTTCTCAAAGCTTCCGGACTATAGCTCTGATCCATTTCTAAGTATCATTTTATTGGCAAGTCTGCATGAAAAGTGGGTGAGTTTTTTAAATGGGATTACTCAAGCTGGCTGGCAGAAGTCGTACTTCCATATGGAGGACGAATGTGAATACTCTATGAAAGAAAGTGTACAGCAGTATGCTTGGCACTGCCAACATCATTTAGCACATATCAGAATAGTGCTTGACCAAAAAGGTTAATTCAGCGTCTCAATAGAAGAAGCGCGGGAAACGATCACTCCATCCTTCACCTTGAAATAAACAGGGAGTTCCGTTATGCCGAGGCCACTTATGATACTACTTCTGCTTCCCATAAGGTCGCTGAGGTGGGTGCCGCCTAATTCGTCTTCTTTGATGGCACCGTACCATTCTGCGAGTGGTCTGCGTTGTTGCGGAAGCCCATCGATACTGAGGTAAATCCAATCTTCGCTTTTACCTTCTTCAGCGGTAGCACGTAATTCATTTCTACAACCACTGCACCAAGAGGCCCAAACTGCAATAATGCGGTTGTTCAGACTCATTCGCTTAATATGAATCGATTTTCCCTCAGGAGTTTCTAGTTTCAACTCAGGGAAAGGATGTCCAGTTTGAAATTTTGCTTGTGCGGCTTCTACTTCGGTAGTAAAGGTGAGCATCTCCTCGTACTTTGCAAGCCATATTGCATAAGTGGTAACATCTGGGCTACCTGGATATGTCGTACGGAGTTGCTGATACATGTTTTGCAAGAGTTTACGGTCTACGGCATAATCTAGAGCTGGCTGTTGCCCTATGCGATGGTAGATGGTAAGTAGATTCGATAGGCGTTCGGGATTTGATTCTAGTGAATCTAGAATGCGCTGTCTGTATGCGTCGGCATAAGCGTAGTAGGCACTGTTGAGAGCCTCTAATCCTACGAATGAAGTGCTATCGGCATAATAAGTTCTAAGAACATCCATACTATCGGTAAAAGCAATGAGCTCGAGCTGCATTTTGCGTTGAGCACCAAGCCAATTATTTTCTGCATCACCGGAAATAAAGCCTGCTTTCGAAACAGTTAATTTCTTAGAATTTGGCCCCACAACGGCATGAATGACCGGAATTTCGCCTTCAATAGGAAGGAAGGAAATGATGCGAGCTGTATCGAATTGGACTGTAAAAGCATCATTACCCGTAAGTTCAAGAGTATCTAGAATCAAAAATTCACCGACATCGTCTCGCATTTGTACGGAATAGGTACCTGGCGTTTCTAGGGCAAACAAAAATTGTGTGCCTAGGGGCGTCTTCGAACACCCGATAATACCTAGAAGAAATAGGAAACTAAGCTTACGCATCTAATTTCTCGCGCAACAGGGCGCTTGCTTTTTTAGGGTCTGCAGTTCCTTTACTGTATTTCATGACTTCGCCCATGAACAAACCAATCAGCCCTTTTTTGCCCGAGCGGTATTCTTCGATTTTTTCTGGATAGGCTGCTAAGGCGTCGTCGACCCAGGCTTCGAGTTGATCACTGTCGCCCTGTTGTATCCAACCATTTTGTTCACACAAGCTGGCTGCATCAGCTGTAGGATTTTCTAGCAGGGCAGGGAATAACTTCTGAGTAGCCGTAGAGATTGAAATCTTCTCTTCGTCGACAAGCGTTTGAATGCTGGCTAATGCTGCGGGTGAGATAGGGAATTCGTCGATTTCAACGCTGTGTTCGTTTAGCCACGATTTAACCGATCCTATCAGAAGATTGGTCGCGCCTTTGTAATTCGTTGTATGCTTGATGACTTCTTCAAAATATAATGCAAATGCCTTGCTGTCGGTGAGTACGAAGGCGTCGTATTCACTAAGGCCTAATTCTGCAGTATATTTTTTAAATAATTCATAAGGCAGCGGTGGCATAATCTCGCGAACTTCAGCAACGTACGAAGGTGGGACGATCACGGGTACCAAATCTGGCTCCGGGAAATAACGGTAATCGTGCGCATCTTCTTTTGTGCGCAAACCGATAGTACAGTTTTTAACAGCGTCAAAAGTTCTGGTTTCCTGAAAAATAGGCGTTCCACCTTCAATCAAATCAATCTGACGAATAATTTCAAAATCGATTGCTTTTTGAACGTTACGGAAGGAGTTCATGTTTTTGACCTCCACTTTGGTTCCAAATTTAGTCGTTCCTTTTTTGCGCACTGAAATGTTCAAATCCGCACGAAGCGAACCTTCCTCCATATTACCGTCGGAAATTTCTAGATAGCGGACCAATTTTCTAATCTCACTCAAGTAACTGTATGCTTCTTCTCCGTTTTTAATCTCTGGCTCAGAAACGATTTCTAACAATGGGATCCCTGCACGATTTAAATCTACGAGCGTATTGAAGGGATCAATGTCGTGTATGCTTTTTCCCGAATCTTCTTCCATGTGGATACGGGTCAAATTAATCTTCTTGTCATTGCCTTCAGCGTCCTTGATGCGCACAAATCCTTCTGTACAAATAGGAGTGGTGTCCTGAGTAATCTGGTACCCTTTCGGCAAATCTGCATAGAAGTAGTTTTTTCGCGCGAATTCATTACGCTCACGAATGGTACAGTCGCAGGCAATACCCAGCTTCACAGCATAATTCATTACGGATTTATTGAACACAGGCAAGGTACCCGGATGGCCCAGGCTTATAGGGCTCACCTGAGTATTAGGAGACGCTCCATAGGCGGTTGCATCACCGCAGTAGGCTTTACTTTTTGTGCCCAATTGCACGTGAACTTCAATACCAATTACCGGTTCGTAGGCGTCGTAAATGCTAGACATTTCGAGATGAATTAGAGCGCTAATTTACGCTTTTTAAGACTGTTTTTGGGACCGATTTTGATACACTTCTTGAATCTTCGCAACCATGGCATCAACGAGCGGCTGAACATCGCCAAGTGGCTGAATTTCAATATCCCATACACTTAGTTGAATAGGGCTGCTTTCTGCTTTAATCAGGGGTGCCAACTTCACAGCATCTTTGGCGGTGCAATGAACGCGGTATTCGTATTTCTTCGCCGCCTTTTCGATACGAGCGAGATCGGCTGCACTGTAACGATGGTGGTCCCGGAACTTCATTTCATTTCCAATGAAG
>JAQWJX010000183.1:0-4339 GCA_029248145.1 Schleiferiaceae bacterium
CTTATAATCGCATAGCCAAAAGTTTTGTGTGTTGAAGCTCATGGTATGTTCTTTCCCTTTTTCGTCAGTTTGAAATGCCCGCATGCAGCCCGAAACAACGTAAAATAAGTCCGTTATGTTTTTTCCTTGCTCGAAAAGTAATTCTCCTTTGGAAACCAGTTGGACTCTAGCTATCGTTTGAATATCAGTTTTTGAGACATCGCTTAATTGTATCTTCTTTTCTAGCCACGAGAAAATGTGTTCGAGTTGGGCTGATTTAATAGGCATAGGATATGTATTTGTTCAAGAATTGTGAATACCAATGGCACTCTATTAAAAAATCAGTTAAATTTTATATCAGAGGTAAGATACAGATATAAATCACCTGTTCAGATCAAGATGTGTAAGGTTGCAGTTCTGGCTATTAAACGCATCTAATGATTAACGTTTATTCTTTCTGTCCTATCTTTCAACCAAACTGTATTTCATGATTGAATCAACCACTTTAATAGGAGTACTTGTAGGATTTACTTTGTTGGGAATAATCCTAGGTCGAATGACATCAAAGAATAGTGTCGATGACTTTGCCTTAGGTGGTAGATCGTTAGGATTTTTCCCGTCCTTAATGACCTTAAGTGGAACATTTGTGAGTGCAGTTACGCTAATGGTTTACACTAGTTTTGTGTATATCTATGGAATATCAGCAGCTTGGATATTTATAGGCTATACCCTTGGTTTTTTATTATTTATACCATTTGCACTAAGGTTGTACAGACTTAGTATTGAGCATAAGTTTTTCACACTCACTGACTATTTTGTTTTTCGTTATGGACGTAAAACTGCGCGCTGGGTGATTGGAGTCATATTTGTCTGGTATGTAGGATTGCTCAGCACACAGTTATTGGTGGGGTCCAATCTGCTGAATGAGTTAGGTGGTATTGATGTGAATTGGGCCAAATTAGGAATGCTTCTGTCCGTCATGGTATACCTATTAGTTGGTGGATTTGGATCGGTTGTAAAGACTGATATGTTTCAGTTTATGGTAATTTTTCTTGTACTTATTCTCGTCACACTAACATTAAGTAAAGGAGGAGATATACCGCCAGAAATGTATTCACCATTTAATGCGGGTACTACAAATATTGTAGCATTCTTACTGCTCGGAATACTGACGCCATTTGCGACTCAGGATTATTGGCAGAAAGTCTTTTCAATGAAGAACGAGAAGGTTGTCAAGCAAAGCTTTGGCGTAGGCGCAGGTGTGAATGTTTTGCTTACTGTTGCATTGACCTATGTTGGACTCATTGCCCGTGGCCAGTTTCCAGCGAGCTCAGGTGTAAGTAATGAACATGCTGAAATGATGGTCTTAAGAACCTTTACAGAATTAGTTCCGCCTGAATTTCAAGTGGCAGTGCTCATTGCATTTTTCGCAGCCATTTTAAGTACTTCCGATACCTATCTGTTTTTACTTAGTTTGAATGTAACAAATGACTTATTCCCGAATAAATCGGAAACAGCAGGTGCGGGTATCAAGCGTATTCGTTGGGCATTGGTGGGCGTTGGCTTCTTCGCCTTACTCATAGCGCTCTTTTTCGAGCGTATAGAAGATATTGTTGTTACGTTTAAGGCTTTGGGAATAGGTATTGCCCCCGTGATTTTCTACGATTGGGCTGGAAAGCACGATAAAAGAAGCGTGGTTTGGTCGCTATTAGTTATGACTATCGTTTCGCTCGGAGTAAGCATTCACATGATGTTTGCTCAAGGTAAAATCAATCCAGCCATTGCTTTCGTGAGTATTGGCACCTCATCCATAGTCTATGGTATTAGCTTTCTTTTCCGTAAGGATAAGCGTTTGGTGCGGTAGAGAGTAAAAAAAAAAAGACCCTTTCGGGCCTTGTTTCGTTTAAGTGAAGAGTTCTTCCACCTGAGTGTCTGTAGCCTCTTCGAGTTGAGTGTGTGGCAATCCTTCGATAATCGTGATAGGATGCTCACGCAGTAATTCTTTGTTAAACATAACTTTTAGGTTTGGTAATGGTATAAATATACCAATTATATCCTAATAGTTCGAGTTTTCAACAAAAATTCACCCTTTATTAACAATTATAAGTTAGAGTTTGACCAGACGCTCCGTCTTTGAGAAACCTGCATTTCCTTCGAGTCGAACGATGTAATTCCCTGCAGCCAGCGTTCCAAGATGTACATATAGTTCAGCAGGTCCAGCGGGTAAATCTCTCCGAGTAAGTTCCTGTACGAGGGCACCACTGATATCATAAAGTCTCGCTTCTACGCGCTGATCTTGATCGAGATTAAAGGTGATAGTTACCATGTCTTGATCATAGGCGGGGTTGGGGTACAATTGGCCGTCGTTTGCGTGGAGAGGAACTACCGTATCTGTACTAAAGACCTGCGAAATAAAGGTTCTATTTTGCTGTGGACCATCTCCATAAAAACCGGCCATCCAAGCTTCTGACGGAATTAACATCCCATTCTCATCGAACATCGGTTGAACTGCAAAATAATCTCCCCAGCGTTCGTAGCTATCGCTATGACGATCAACATGAGTCGTACCGTTAATGAGGTCTATTGGGTTGGAAAAGGTCGTATCATTACCGAGTTGCACCGCGCCCATACCTGGGTGCCCATCGATAGAAGTAAAGTTGAATCCAATCAAACATTGAATTTGCTTAGGATACACGCCGCTCCAGGTGATGTTTGGATATCCATAATCACGTACTGGATGCGCAAAAACTCGAGCGGTCACTTTTGGCGTAGCACTTTGCGCATTCGAAATAAAACCGTGATAGACACCAGCATTAGCGTTCGAACCGTGCGCTGTCGTGCTTACAAACTGAATCCAGTCGTCTTTTTGTATTGCACCCAAAACTCTGCCGTCGTTCGTTTGCAGCCCCTTCGTAGCATCTGCAGTGTCTGTATCGCCTTGCTTTCCATTGGGTGGCACACCGTAGGGTATATTGCTTAGTAAGGCTTGTGCCGTGATTGTAGTGTCTAAAGTGCCTTCGGTTAATGTGATCAAGAATATCGTATCGTTTTGAAGGTCGAAGTTTCTGTTGCTAATAAACTGAAGTTGATCGCTAATGTTGTCATGCCCACGAACGGGGTGGAGGTTACGGACGAATTTCCCATTATGAGAGATTTGAGTGTAAACGGTAGCATCCACATCGCCACCGGCAAAACCCTCACTTTTATTGAGGTGCCAAATAACGGAACCATCAAAACCTACCTGCCAACTGACATTTGGAATGATTAGGTTGGCGGTAATTACTAAACCCGTTTCGCTAAGCGCAATTGCAGGAAAATCAGTCCAGCGGTTGTTATTGAGTGGATTACCTGTTAAACTGTAGATATTCCAAGGATCTGTTGGATCATTTGTGGAGGAGAAACAAACGATAATTCGACTATTTGCAGCGTCGTTATCCTTTAGGAATACAAGAACAAATCGGTCCGAAGTGGGATCATAAATAAGTTTTGGATCGTAATAATTCGAAAAGCTTGATCCGTTTGCCATTTGTTGCAAACTGAAAAGTCCTACCAGAGAAGGCATGATGAGTTCGCCTGTCTTCGTGTCCATAGCCCAGAAAACGCTGTTCACAGCTGCGCAGAGAATTCCATCTTTACTAATGGCCATGGCATTGTCGTTGGGTATTCCGCCTGTAAAATCAAAGGGATTGCCTTGTGGCGTTAGACGATAGATTGAAGTTCCGAAACCTGCAACAGGATCAGGTGCCGTTGTGGTTTTCTTAGTTTGATTCGCTGGTGGGAAATTCCTATGATCCTGACGGAGTTTCTGTTCCGCTAAAAAACTTTTATACTGGTCTCCACCGGGCACCGGAGCTCCTGTGGGGTAGAGAAAAGATAGGACTTCGGTTTGTGCTGACTTTGGGTCAAACGTACCCTCATAGTTTGCTGTAACCGTCTTCTGCACAAAATCCTGACCAAAAGCCGAGGTGGTCGCAACTAGTAGAACAAAAATCCAATTTCTCATTAGGTCTGTATTACACCCGGATTGTATCGTTTCATTTCCGGATTATTATTTGACATTTCTATACCGTAACTAAGCCATTCACGAGTTTTCGCAGGATCAATGATTGCATCGACCCATAATCTAGAAGCGGCATAATAAGGGCTGGTTTGACGTTCATAGCGTTCCTCGATATCCCTCTGTAAATCATCTAATTCCGCGGGAGTCAATTCTTTTCCACTGCCTTTTAGGCGGGACTTCTCTATTTGGAGCAATACTTTTGCCGCTTGCTGTCCGCCCATGACGGCTAATTTAGCATTAGGCCAAGCTACAATCAGACGAGGGTCGTATGCCGTTCCGTTCATTGCGTAATTTCCAGCA
>JAQWJX010000184.1:0-2100 GCA_029248145.1 Schleiferiaceae bacterium
TTATGCCAATTCCCTTAGCGCTGCATCCCGATCTTTTGACAACTGTCGTTTTAAATCTTCTAATGTGTTGAAATGATAGACTTCCCTATACTTTTTTGAGACCTCAAAACAGATGCGTTTACCGTATAAATTCCCATCAAAATTGAGAATATATACTTCGACGGAGCGTTGTGTAGCACCGACGGTTGGTCGACGACCGATGTTGGCCATGGCTTTAAAGGTTTGCCCGTCAATGCGCACGAACCCGAAATACACACCGTCAGAGGGCACCAACTTTCGGATAAAATCAAGACCGATATTGGCAGTGGGGAACCCTATTGTACGGCCTATTTGATCCCCTTTTATAACAGTGCCGCTTAATGTGAATGGGTGCCCTAAATATTCAGCAGCTAAGCCTACATCACCGCGATGTAAGGATTGACGAATTTTAGTGCTGCTCACATTTACACTTTCCACATCAAGAGCTGAAATTTCTTGGACCTCGAACCCGTAAATTGGACCGAATTCTTTAAGGTGCTCGAAACTACCTTCTCTATTTCGTCCGAAATGATGATCGTAGCCAATCACTAAGTGCTTCACGCCAATAGTATTCACGAGAATCTCACGAACGAACTCTAATGAAGGTGTACGCGAAAACTCTTTACTAAACGGATGTATGATCAGATGATCTAATCCGGTTTTTTCAAAAAGTTCAATTTTTTCTTCGATACTCGAGAGTAATTTGAGCTCAACATCCGGCTGTAAAACCACTCGCGGATGCGGGTCAAAAGTGAGTAAAACGCTTTCTCCCCCGACTTTGTGGGCGGTTTGAACCAACTGACTTACTATTTTCTGATGGCCCAGGTGCACTCCGTCAAATGTCCCAGTGGTAGCGACAGCGCATTCTAACGTATTAAATTCGGCTAAGGAGCGGTATACTTTCAACGTGTGTTGTATTTTTCCACAAAATAAGCATAGAAAATGCAATACCATGAATAAAATTAACCCGGGACAAGCCATTCAAGCAGGATGGTTGCGATTTAAAAATCAAGCAGCACTCTACGTTGCCTTTACAGTAGTCTACTTTGTTCTTCTTACCCTCATTTCCTCAGTGGGTAATGGTGTAGGTACAATGTTTGGATTCCTTGGGGGGGCGAAAGCCACTTTAGCGATATCGTCCATCATCTCCGGTGTAGCGGCTAGCTTCCTTACACTGGGTTACGCGCATGTAGCGCGTAAGGACCAGTTAGGCGAAGCCGTAGAATTCAGCACTTTTTTCGATGCTTTTCGTGTAAATCAAAAATCACTGCTTCAAGTAAGTGTAGTAACGAGTTTAGTCGGCTTGATTTCGGTCATCATGTTCCCGGATGAATTCTTTAATATGGCCTCAGGGCAGATTCAAGATCCGGATGAAATCCTCATGTTGATTCAAGATATGGGTATCGATCTGCGCGAAAGTAGTGGGACACTCATTGCGGTAGGATTGATTCAGTTGGTCTTTAGTATTGGACTTATGTTCTCAACGTACAAGGCGTCTATAGACGGTAGTGATCTGTTTGAAAGCATCACTTGGAGTTTTAAAGTGAGCATGCCGAACTTTCTGAGAATTTTTATCACCTTTTTTCTCGTGGGTATACTCACGGTAATTTTCACGGTTTTAACCCTATTTATAGGACTTCTCGCAATTATTCCGATCGTCATGCTTGTCTATTATGACATGTATGATCAGGTTTCTGACGATCAGGTTTTAGGGATTCCGCTGGATGAAGAGGGATCGGTTTAAGAAGATTTTAGGGTAACCATCTAGCGAAGGATTGCCACCTGTGCAACGCATGTGTGGCGGACCATAGGTGTGGTGCACTCCAAAGTAAAGCTCAGTCTCGCCCCGCGAGCCCTCGGCCTTTTTGTTTTTCTGCTTCCGCTAAGCAAGCTTGCATCGGGTTATAAACAAAAAAGCCCGATCGCATTGCAACCGGGCTTCTCTTTGTTGGTGCGGATGAAAGGACTCGAACCTTCACGCGATAAAGCACTAGTGCCTAAAACTAGCGTGTCTACCAATTTCACCACATCCGCTTCCATTGGGACGGCAAATATAGATAGAAAAATTACTTTGAGAGAAAA
>JAQWJX010000002.1:0-6026 GCA_029248145.1 Schleiferiaceae bacterium
TTCCGTGACTGGTGGACAGCGTCCGTTCATTTTTATTCAAGACACTGCAGTGGGTGGACAAAGTTCGCCTTGGGCAGGAATTGAAGTTATGGGTGTTTATTCAGCCTCAAACGGATCACTTCAAGTGCCTTCCACGTTTACTCAAGTACTTCCTGGCGATATCGTAGAGGTCAAAGGGTTGGTAGGCGAATACAACGGCTCAAACCAATTAAGTCTGGTCGATGCCAACAGCTTCAGTATCATCTCAACAACCACGGATCCTGTGATAAGCGATACTGTTTCCTTAGGGGATCTTAACGACAACCAACAGGTCAATCAACTCACCACAGGTGAACAGTACGAAGGTTCTTTCGTAACCTTGGAGAACCTCACTGTGACTACCGTTATTCAATTTTCCGGTAACCGCGTAAGTTTCAATGTGGCCGATGCCAATGGTAATGTCATTAACGTAAGTGACCGATTCTTAGCTCAAAAACTCTCATCGTACAGTACGGTGAATCCGAATTCGCCACAGTCGCAGGGTTCTTTTGTACCTCCAGTGCCGGGAACATTCCTAAACTCGTTAAGTGGTGTCGTTCGTCACGACGCTAATGGCTGTACAGGTGATAATGGACGTGGCTATGAAATCAATCCTTTCGACAGTTTGCATTATGACGTAGGCTACGCGCCACCGTACATCGCGAACTTTGAGCGTGATCCATCCGTACCTACTTCTAATCAGGACGTTGAGATCGTATGTAATATTACAGATTACGACGGCACTGTAGACAGTGTGTGTATCGCATGGACTGCTGATAACACAGTAAGCATCGCAAACATGCCAAAATATACCTTCCCATTAAGTGCCGGTACGACGGATGAATACGAATATGAAATCCCAGCACAAACGGACGGAAGTACCGTTCGCTATTACATCTATGCGGTAGATAATGACGGAAACGAGAGCTGGTATCCGACGAAACCAACGACGCAAGCTTTACCGAACATTGAATTCTATACGGTCCGTGATAATGGGATGCTCGTTTACGATATTCAATACACTATGGATCCGTTTGGAGACAGTCCGCTTGAAACACAAGAGGTGACCGTCAAGGGTGTGGTCACTGCTTCAACGAAAATTGGTGACCTCGGTTACCTTTACATTCAAGATGAAACCGGTTCTGCCTGGAGTGGAATTTGGTGTGTGGGAATTGGATTGAATCAATTTTACCGCAATGAAGAAGTTGAAGTTACAGGTGTTGTTGAAGAGTACTACGGAATGACCCGTCTGAATGTTACCTCTGCAAACAAAACTGGTAACCTCGGTACTGTAAGTGCTACAGTGCTTGACCCGTCGGATTCAGCATCGTATGCAAACTTCGGCTGGGAACCCTATGAAAGTATGTTCATACGCTACGAGCAACCAAACGGCAAACTGCATATCAGTCAAACGAATTTAGGCTTTGGCGATTATGCTGTGAGCAGTTCAAACACTGCCGCAGTGAGTCATAGCGGCCGCGTTCTTGCCGGACGTCAAAGTACTACCGCATACAGCTCATTAGATGTTCAATTAGTCACCGACACTTCTTACAGCAGTTTGGACGGTGAAATGAATGTAACACCTGTCGTGGTGAGCGACACTATGACTTTTGACGCCATTGAAGGCATCCTTTACTTCGGTTTTAGCAACTACCGCTTAATACCGCGTAACAACAATGACTTCATCGGTGCAAACGTTACCCTAGATAGCATTACGGTAGCGAATTCACCGATCAGCGTAGTAGAATTGGCCCAAATGAATGTGGCTTACTACCCGAACCCTGTCAATGACCAGCTGACTGTTCAAGCACCTATGGATGGAATGCTCGTAATCTACAATAGCGCCGGCAAACGCGTATTAGGCAAGCGTTTCTCTCAGGAGTCAAACGTAGATGTAAGTGCACTACCTAATGGGCTGTACTTATTAAGTCTTGAAGGATCGAAAGGCCAATTCTTAACTCGAATTTCTGTTCAACACTAATTCATGAAACACCTACTGTACTTCGCTTTAGCGGTACTCGTCTTTAGTTGCCGCGGGACCAACGATCCCGTGGCAAACAAGGCACCTGAAACGCTGCTTCAAGTCGACAGCATTGTGCGCTCCGGTGACCTCCGTCTAGGAACGAACGTAACCCTGCATTGGTACGGTATGGATGTAGACGGTTTCATCAATGGCTACCACATTACTGTGGATGAAACTTCAAGCTTTACATCCAGTACAGACAGTACCTTCAGTTTTAGTATTGAAGCGGGGCAGGATACAACAGATATTTTACTCACAGTTGCGGCAGAAGATAACGAAGGACTGATCGACCCTTCACCTGCCTCACTCATTGTACCCATAAAAAATGCTGCCCCTGAGGTGGCCATAGATCCAGACGGACTGTTATCGGATAGCGCGTTTATTGTAGCTACCGTAGATTGGCGAGCAAATGATGACGATGGGGATGAAACCATTGAAAGTGTAGAGTTCAAATTGAATACAGGAAATTGGGTAGAAATAGGCACCTCAGTTTCCTTATTGTCCTTCGCTACCGACCCTCAAGGCAATGTCGCATACTACAAAAACGCAAGTTTTATTGACTCCATCCCCGGAGCCGATTTACAAAGCGAAAATTTCATTTTTCTCCGTGCTCGGGACCGCGCAGGGGTCTATTCGGAAGTAGATACGACCGCAGGGTTTTATTGGAAAGCTGCAAATAGCGCAACGCTCATCATCAATGGTCAACCGGAATATATCGGAAGCACCTACAAGGGATGGATGGATAGTGCAAATGTCGATTACGATTACTTACAAATGGATGCTGTTAGCGGCGCGGGTATTCCTGCCTATTGGGACCCTACGTTCGAAATCATTATGTCGAGCTATTCTAAAATTGCTCTTTTTACGGATGCCACGGTATTTCCAACAAAATCAGGCGACGATTACCTCCTAAATATCCTCGCACTAAGCACACAAAAATTCCTTCAAAAGGGCGGAAAACTATTTACTGCATCGCAGTTTTCATCGAACATGGCTGGTGGCGCCTTTTTAGACATATTCCCTGTAGAAAGTTTAGTTTTTAGTAGCGGTCAGGCGCGTTTAACAAACGACAGTACGCTCGCTCCTCTTCAACCTGGATTTCCATCGCTTCAGCCACAAAATATTGTCTTGGGCATTACGCCTATCATTCCTTCCGCAGATGCAACGGCACTGTATAACGGGCAGATCACAAAAATCGCAGGGTGGAACGGAGCCACAACTATGGGTGCGACCCGGACACAAAACGGCAGCATCAACCAAGTATTTGTGGCTTTACCGTTGCACGTTTTTAATCGGCCCACCAACCACGGAGGCGTACTCCTAGACCACGTATTCAATGCAGTATTCTAAAGCCCTACTTACCCTTGCCTTAATTTTGTGCCAACTCGTAGGGGTTGCGCAACAAAAAGGCGTCTTGCGTGGCCGAGCTTTAGAGAAAGGCACGAATGAACCGCTGCCAAATGCCGCCGTCTCCATCGTCGGTACATTTTATCAGACACTGACAGACTTTGATGGCAATTTTGAAATACGCGACATAAAGCCAGGAACCTACAGTGTTAAGTTTCAGTTTATTGGATACCAGCCGATCCTCTTCAATGACATTAAAATAACCCCGAGGAAACCGACTGTACTCACCGCTAAGCTCCAAGAGCAAAGCGAAATGCTGAATGCGGTCACTGTCGTCGGACGTAAAAACCAGGTAGATCTTGAAAAAGCGTCTTCGGCCATTACACTCACGGGAAATGAAATTGGAAAGTTGGTTGCAAAAGGCGTTGAAGATGTATTGGCACAGCAAGCCGGTGTGCAACGTACTACTGATGGGTTACAAATCCGTGGAGCGCGCGTTTACGAAACAGAATACCTTATTGATGGAATTTCAGCGCAAGATCCACTCGCTGGCACTGGAGGCGGGGTGAGTGTGAGCTCTTCTTCTGTTGGTTCGCTTAATCTTATGACCGGTGGAGCAAGTGCCGAATACGGAGGAGGTTCAGCTGGTATCATTAATACTCGCATTAAAGAGGGCGGTGAAAAATTCAGTTGGAGCTTAAATTATCAAACGGATCAGATCGTTGATGCCACCTCTTTCAATACCGATGAATTAGAGGTAACTGTGAGTACGCCCGTTCCTTTTACGAAGAAAAAACTCCGTCTCTTTACCACTGCTCGTGGCCAGTGGACCGATCATTATTTTGGATCCACCGCGAACCAATTAAAATCGAGTTTATTCCCTGATCAACCAGAGTTGTGGGCACCACGTCAAAGCAATGACTATACCCATACCGTGAAATTGAGTTACGCAGACAAATCTGTAGGAAAATTCACATTGACCAACAGCCACAGCCTCAAGGTAAATCAGAATTCTAGAACCCTTCAAATCGTCGGATTCGATGCCCTACTCACACCAGGCTTTCAATACGCTAGACGTAACAACCTAGACAACGCAACAACCTACACCCATCATAGTAACCTTACCGTGCTGGGATGGAATAAACGGATCAATGCAAAAACAGGTTTAACCGTTAGTGCAGGTAGACTCTTTACCAACCTAAGAGCAGATGCCAACGGACGCCCATTCCGCGCTGAAACTGTAGATCAGATTTATGACGAAGCATACATCTTCACCGGTGAGCTAACTGTTTTTAATCCGAACGATCCCTATGGAAATTATTACCTGATTCCCGGCAACGGATTAGTTAACAACGGTGGTATAACGCCTATCTGGCACGACCATTACGCTGCAGAAAACACGTTTAAAGGGAAATTGACTTTTCAACCGAATTCCATTCACACCATTAGTGGTGGACTGGAGCACGCTTTAACGGAATACCAGTGGGTCGACGTTTACCGTCCTTGGGTAGGTGCACCGATCGTATTAAACGACAGCACTACCACACCTTCTGTATCCATCGGATCGAGCAACGATATTTGGAAAGTAAGTCCGCAAAAAGGAGGACTCTTTGCTCAAGACCGCATAGAATATAAAGGTGTTAAAGCGACTTTAGGGATGCGATTCAACTATTGGGCCCCTGGAAAATTTGCGGATAACGCAGTGGCTGATTCTTCCTCACCTGTCCTTCCTGCCATTCGTGAAGCATACAACCAGAACTCTTTTAAGGCTGGAGGTTTGAGCTGGAAAGTTCGCCTACTTCCTCGTTTAAATGTGAGTTTCCCTGTTACTGAAAACAATGTGCTTTACTTTAATTATGGGCACAGTATGCGGATGCCACACCCACGCTTCATGTATGCTGGCCTTGACCCGCAATACCAAGACCGTAGTTTCTTGTCTTCGCTAGGTAATCCAAACCTCAACCCTGAGGTGAATATCTCCTATGAAGTAGGGTACAAAACTTTAGTCGGAAGCCGTATCGGCTGGACTATCAATGCGTTCAACAACAACCGCTTCGATTACATCGTTTCGCGTCGTGTAATTACGACAGATGCAACCGGTCGTCCGGTCACTAAGACCATGTATATCAATCAGGACTATGCTAAAATAATCGGTGTAGAAACCCAGTTGAATGCACGTTTAAACAATTCCTTTACCTCCTTTTTTAACGGCTCATACCAACAAGCTCGAGGGAAGTCAAACAGTGCTCGGGAAAGTGCACTTCAGATTGCTCAAACCGGCGAGGTACCGCTAACTCAAGAGCAATTCTTATCTTGGGATAGGCCCTGGAAATTTAATGCTGGTATCAGCTTTCAAAACGACAGCAGTAAGTTCCGCGCATCGCTCAATGCCCAATACACCTCGGGATACCGTTACACTCCGCAAATTTTAGAAGGGTACAACGACCTTGGTCGTCCGCAATACCGCGTTGATAATGCCAATTACCTTAGGGAACGTGGTGCCTACTGGTTCGGTATAAATGGAAAGGCATCCTACGCTCTAGTTAAATTTGGCACGGGCGGCATTCTATTGAACCTTGAGGTAATGAATATTACCGGACGTAGAAATGCCCAATTGGTCAACCCTATAACTGGCCGT
>JAQWJX010000004.1:0-3655 GCA_029248145.1 Schleiferiaceae bacterium
CGTATCAATACTTTTGAAGAAACTATTCCAGATGATCCTTCGATACGAGGCATCATGGAGATTGTATGGAATGATACAGCCACTAATCACGCTACGTACGACGTTGCCTCTGACTTGATTACAAATATTGAGATTGAAAAAAGAGGTCGATGGTCCCAATTTGTTTACCCTAAGAATGGCTATGCCATTGAGACCAAAGACTTTCATTGGGAAGACACAGATGTTTCACCACTCAATATGCCGATGGAAGAAGATTGGACCCTACATGGCCCTTATGGCGACCGCTCATTTATGAGAAATGTATTGGCCATGCATCTGGCAAATAAACAAGGTAATTATGCCTCACGGACAAGGTTCGTTGAACTCTTTATCAATGGCGACTACGAAGGTCTTTACGTGATGATGGAAAAAATTAAACGAGGTGAAGATCGCGTAGATATTGCCAAACTGAAGCCTGACGAAATAAGTGGAGACGATGTGACTGGCGGATATATCTTTAAAACGGATTGGGAACCCGTGGATTGGCGTTCTAGCTTCAGCATGTTAGTCGACACTACTAAAATCCCATATACCTACGCGTATCCAAAGCGGAAAAATATAGTTCAACAGCAAGAGACCTACATACAGGATTATGTGGATGATTGGGAACATTCGATGCAAAACACCACCGTTACGTATAACGGTAAATATTGGCATCAATACATGGATCTTGCATCCTTCGTAGACTTCTTTTTAATGATGGAAATCACGAAGGATATTGACGCATATCGCGCCAGCACTTACTATTACAAGAAAAAGGACAGCAATGGCGGTAAAATTCATGCGGGTCCCGTTTGGGATTTTAATTTTGCCTTCGGCTTGGTGGATTACTGTCAAGGCTATTTGCCGAATGGATATATGTTTTCGGGAAACTGGTGCTCAGGTACGAATCCTGCATGGTGGGAAGATTTAGTCTATACACCACAGTTTGCAAACGCCGTTAATTGTAGATGGAAGGAACTAAGAACCACCGTTTGGCATAAAGACTCTATCACCGATTTTATTGCTAGCAACGAATCGCTTTTAACTAGTGTGGCTCCAAGAAACCATGCGCGATGGCCGTTGATGGGGGTTAACCCGTCGGCGGTAAAATATGTTGCTGCTACATTTTCTGGAGACGTCGAACTCATGGAAGATTGGTTAATGGATCGTATAGACTGGCTCGATTCAAACATGATAGGAGCCGATTGTATTTTGAATGAAAACGAAATGGATGCAATTGCATTGGATGTGATTGTATATCCAAATCCGACTTCCGGCATTTGTACGGTTACATCCCCTGTCCTATTCGAGAATGTAAAGATCCGCTCTAATACAGGTGAAATAGTAGCTATTATTAAAACGGATAATCGTCATGTCGGGGAAAAGATCTTACTTGATTTACAGGGTTTAGCTAATGGAATGTATTCTTTAGAATTCATTTCTAGCGAAGTACAATTCGTTAAGAAAATAGCCATTGTCCACTAGATATGAAGCAACTACTTTTGCGGAATGGGAAAAGATAAACTACGGAAGTTCAAAGAAATTGGTGGGCTGTACAATGTTATTGAGCCTAAGACCGAAGAAGTGCGTCACGGCTTTGAATTAAAAGGAAATTGGGCCGCTACACATTTTAAAAATGAAAATGGAATCGTACTCGAATTAGGCTGTGGAAAAGGCGAATATACTGTAGCACTAGGCCGACGAAATCCCGAAAAAAATCACATCGGTATTGATATAAAAGGTGCTCGATTGTGGCGTGGGGCAAAAACCGCATCAGAAGAAAATCTGGAAAACGTAGCGTTCCTTCGCACTAGAATAGACTGGATAGAGCAAGTATTCGGGGCCAATGAAGTGGACGAAATCTGGATCACTTTCCCCGATCCACAAATAAAATACAAGCGTGCTAAACACCGCCTCACGCATCCTGAATACCTCATGAAATATGCACAATTTCTCAAGCCTGGCGGCACTGTGAATTTAAAATGCGATAGTGAATATTTACACGGATATACGCACGGGATCGTTCAGATGCTCGGTTTAGAAATAGAGGAAGCGTACCACGATATTCACGATCAAATTCAACCGAATGAGGGCATTCTCTTTGACGTCATCACACATTACGAAAGCATATGGCTTGCACAAGGTAAACCCACAACTTATTTACGTTTTAAACTAGATGGCCTAGAATCTGCCATGGCGCATTTCAATAACATTCATAGTTAGAGATGGCCAGTGAATTTTTCGACAAGGTGTATACCGTAGTCCGTCAAATTCCTGAAGGTCGCGTCACGACGTATGGACATATTGCTCGTTTTCTAGGCACCGGGCGTTCTGCGCGCGTTGTCGGTTATGCGATGAACGCTTCGCACAATGACCCATCCGTTCCTGCCCACAGAGTAGTGAATAGAAAAGGAGTGTTAACGGGTAAGCATTTTTTCGGAGGAAGCACCCTTATGGAAGATCTACTGAAAAGCGAGGGGATTCTTGTCGTTGAAGACCAGATTCAGGATTTTGAACAATGCATCTGGGACCCGATGGAACATTTGGATCAAGAAGAGTACTTTACAAATCTGCTGTAGCCCTATTGTAGGCATCAGAAATTAAATGTTCCCAATGGGCTTCGTATTCTACGGGTATTTGAAGCCAATCTTTCATAGGCCTTCCTTTTCCAGATGGATCAAACAACTCGCTACCGATGAATTCCTTTGAGCGATGTTGTATTGCCTCCGCGCCAATTTTTACTACCAAAGCTTCCTTGAAGAAGCAAGCAAAGTGATGCTTTCCTACTTTTAACGATGGCTTCCAAAACAATTGGGATTCAATGCATTCAATAGTTTTGATATAGGGGGCTAAAGGATGATTGATATTAAAAAGCATTTGCTTCTAACTCAATCATTTTGAAGAACTTCGCCAAATGTAACCCATCCATTAACGCATGATCAACCTCAAGATTAAATGGAAGAAGGTAACGCCCATCACGCTCATAAAAACGACCAAATACCGTTCTAGGAATACTGTCGTCGTTGTTTTTCTTTGGATGCTTAAATGCAGTGAAGGTCACCCATGGAAGCGTAGTTCCGTAAATAAGATTGGTTCGATCCGGCCGCGGGTCTAATGGCAGGCCATGTGCAGCACGCCTTGTAATCTCAGTGGTTCGAGTGATGAATTGGTCCACAGACTCGTTCGACTCCCATTGGTAATAGGCAAATGTAAAAGTCTCACCATCCTCTCGAAGAACGGAACATCCCATATCGACCGTCTCATGAAGCACTACTCCATCGCCCTTTCTTCTGAGTCGCATAGGATCATAGCTGTTCGCCACCTTTAATGTGGTGTACAATAACGCATGGTGAATGCTCCAACCTCGCTTACGACAAGCAAGAACCAAAGCCGTAATATCAATATCTACTTGTATACCGACAAAGGGATCCGCAAAGGACTTGAAAAAGTCATACGATTCTTTTCTGGGCCAGCGTTCCAAATCAATTTTTTGCTCCATCTTCCAAAGATACGATTTGCCCTATCTTTAGATTCATGAATCACGAGTCCATCCGCGAATTTGCGCTTTCCCTACCCTTAGCTACTGAACATCTTCCCTTCGATGAATATACTCTAGTATTCAAGGTTCACGGAA
>JAQWJX010000010.1:0-3903 GCA_029248145.1 Schleiferiaceae bacterium
AAGCATGGATGACTCGAGCGTTATTGATTCTTGGTCTTCTGAACGTCTTTTTGAGACTGCAGGCACACGTGACGCTTTGAGTTTAGCAGTTATACAAGGTGCCACCCTTCCTTTCATATCAGGAATGGCTTTCAACTGGTGAACGGCAAGCAGCGTAGGTGCGATGTCTAAAAGCGTTAAACCGCTGGTCAACGCAGCAATATTGACCGCAGAACCCTTTGCTAAAAACACACCGAAATGGCGGTGCTCCAAAGCAGGTGCACCGGCATGATCCGGCAATTGGCCCCAACGCTCGTCTCCAGATTTAAAACCGTGATCACTGATCAAAAAAGTAGTGGTCTTTTCATTGGTGAAGCGTAAAAGGACATCAAGGAAAAGGTCGTGCAATCTGTATGCGGCGGTTACGATGTGTTTGTACTTAGTAAATGCTTCATCTGTAACCCCGGGAAGCTGAGGAGGATGGTACTTCATCCCGAGGTGTTTGTAATGATCTAGTGCATCGTAATATATACTCGCATGCGCCTGATTCCCATACGCTAATGCCAATGTAGCAAGGGTATGTACGTTGAGTGCATGTGTTGTAATTTTCAACACACTGCGCACTATTTCATCTTCACTGCTTACCTCTAGATTGGGAAAAAATAAAGCAATGGCCTGCGCCGGAATTTCCTCGGGTTGCAGTAAGAGGGCCTTTGCTATGGGCTGGAGATATGAAGGCTGGATGCCTGCATCGATCCAATTCCCATCTTCTGCAGGAGCGAGATTAGAAATACGTACCCCACCGCCTTTACTTTCAGGCGCAGGATGCGAAGGCCACCAACCTACTGTCGTGCATGAAAGGCCATTTTCCTCGAGTACATCCCAATAGGTGGGTACTTGTATTGAAGCGCCTCGAACAGCTCTCACCGTCCCATTTTCTATCTCTGTAAATCCATGGATACCATGCTTAGTAGGCCATTGTTCTGTAGCAATGGTGCTCCAAAGCATGGGCGATATCGGCGGATCCATTGTGGCTAATTGGGCTTGTACACCACCGTCCATCAGTGCAGTCAAATGAGGCATCTTGCCAGAGGTCAACAAAGGTGTCATGACCTGCCAATCCGCAGCATCCCACCCAACCAGCAAAGAATGAAGGGCACTGTTTTTTTCTGGCGGAGCGGGAAATTGGGCCAAATCAATTCCCTTGAATTGGGCAACGGCTTTATAGCCACCAGCCAAAAACCCTAATGTATATATGTCCTTTTGCGCCATAGCGTAAAAGTAATTGCTAAATTTGGAGTACCCCACTGCAATGCCCATGAAGACAAAAGCTTTTTCTGAGACGCTCTCCTTATCCTGGTCCGCCATCAAAGCGTCACCGCTGAGAACGGTGCTTACCTCATTAATCATTTCTTTCGGCATCATGGCGTTAGTCGGTATTTTAAGCGCGACCGATGCACTTAAGCAGAGTCTGGAAAGTAACTTCACCAGCCTCGGTGCGAACACGTTAACCCTTAGAAACTCACAAGGCGGATTTTTCGCTGGTGGAGCGAAACGAAGACAAAATCCAGCCATCTCCTACCGTCAGGCAAAAGCGTTTAAAGACCGTATGGCCTTTGCTGGAGCTCGGACAAGCCTTACCTATGTCGCGGGTGGCACAGAACAGCTCAGCTACGGCAACACCAGTACCAATCCAAACAACATGGTTACTGCGGCGGACGAAAACTATTTATACACCGGAGGATTTGAATTGGCTGAAGGACGAAACTTTACAGCCGATGATGTTCAACGCGGGAAAAACTACGTCATCTTAGGGGATGAGACAAAATCCACTCTTTTTGGCGAAGCTTCTGCCGTAGGAAAGACGGTTAAAATGCGTGGTAAGCCCTACATGGTCGTAGGCGTTCTTGCTGAAAAAGGAAATTCAGGGATGTTCTCTGGAGACCGCGGCGCATGGGTTACCATAACCTATGCACGAGCAAATTTCACGGCTGGTAGGCCCAATTATACCCTGAGTGTAAATGCACCAAGCGCGCATCTACTGGATGCTGTTCAAGGACAGTGCACCGCGCTCATGCGCAGCGTACGAAAGCTTAAACCTAAAGAGGAAAATAATTTTTTCATCATAAGAAGCGACAGTATCGCGAAAAGCTTGATTGACAACCTAGGAATGGTCACTACGGGCGCTTTTATAATTGGAATCATCACGCTTTTAGGGGCGTCTATAGCCTTGATGAATATTATGCTCGTAAGTGTTACGGAGCGAACACGTGAGATAGGAACTAGGAAAGCGTTGGGTGCTACCAAGAAAAGTATAAGCACTCAATTCCTGGGGGAAGCCGTGGTCATTACCCAACTGGGGGGCTGGACGGGTATCGTGTTTGGTATTGTTATAGGGAATGTCGTAGCAAATATGGTAGACGGTGAATTCTTTATCCCATGGACTTGGATTACTGTTGCCTTTATTCTATCCGTAGGCGTTGGTCTTTTAGCCGGCTGGTATCCTGCGAGTAAGGCTGCTGCCTTAAACCCAGTAGATGCTTTGAGGCACGAATAAACACGAGGGATACTACTTACGTTCCATTTTTTGATAGCCTACTGCGGCACCTGTGCTCGTACCTAGGGAGATCCACAAACCAACGTCATCCATAAACAACCCAAGTAGCAGCCCTGCTACTACTCCCATAGTTAAGTACTTCACGAACATGGGATGTTCTTCTTTTTTCATTTTTTTATGGGTAAAAAAAAAGCCACTCCCAAAGGAATGGCTTTTCTATGCTTGTAGTGACCGAATTAAGCTTCAGCAACAACATCAAATTCAAACGCTACAACTACCTCGCGATGAAGGCGAACGTTTGCAGTGTAGTGTCCTAATGCTTTGACAGAACCACCCACGATTTGGATGAATTTCTTGTCCAAAGACACACCCTCCTTTCCAAGAGCGTCAGCAACGTGACCGTTGGTGATTGAACCGAATAATTTGTTGCCTTGACCAATTTTTGCAGCCATCTTTAGATCAACTGCACCCAATTTCTCAGCAGTCGCTTTTGCATCCGCAATTGCTTTCGCTTCTTTGTGAGCGCGTTGACGTAAGTTTTCTGCCAAAACCTTCTTTGCACTTTCTGTAGCCAATACTCCTATTCCCTGAGGAATTAAAAAGTTACGACCGTAACCGTCTTTAACCGTTACCACGTCGTCAGTAAAACCTAAGTTTTCTACGTCTTTCTTTAGAATGATTTCCATGGTACTGAATTATTTGAGGTTATCAGCTACGTAAGGCATCAATGCAATGTGACGAGCACGTTTGATGGCTGTAGACAATTTTCTTTGATATTTCAATGAAGTACCGGTCAAACGACGAGGTAAGATTTTACCTTGAGGGTTTACAAAACGCAACAAGTAATCTGGATCCTTGTAGTCGATGTATTTAATACCGGATTTCTTAAAACGACAGTATTTTTTTTGGTTGCCGCTTTCTACGTTGATGGGCTGCAAGTAACGCACATCACCTTTTCCTTTAAATGCCATAGTCTAAGTATTTATGCGTTAGCTTTTGCACGACGCTTTGCAGCGTATTCGATGCCGTATTTGTCCATTCTAACGGTCAAGAAACGCATGATGCGCTCGTCGCGTTTGAATTCAACTTCCAATGGAGCGATTGCCTCACCTGGAGCTGTAAATTCTACAAAGTGGTAAAAACCACTTTTTTTCTTTTGGATTGGGTAAGCCATCTTCTTGAGGCCCCAGTTTTCTTTGTTGATAATGCTCGCGCCGTTCTCTTTCATGAGGCCTACGAACTTATCTACCGCTTCCTTTACCTGATCTTCAGATAAAACGGGATTCAAAATGAAAACGGTTTCGTACTGATTCATAATTATTTGAACTTAAAAATTAAGGAGTGCAAATGTACGAGACTTTTCCCAT
>JAQWJX010000015.1:0-2105 GCA_029248145.1 Schleiferiaceae bacterium
AACCACAGAGGTATTTCCCAATGTATCGATGTGATTAATGACATAAAAGTCCCAATTAAAGCCTGTATCAGGATTATTAACCCAGTCAAAAGTCACACCATTATCATCCTGCTGAATACAAGTGTTGTCGATGTTTGGTATGCCAGGCATGTAGTTTTTGACTTTAACAAGTAATTTTGCATAAGAGGTTAGAGGTACGGGACATTGGTCATCTGTAATTTTAAAATAAAATTCGTAGTCAGATTTTAAGCTGCCACAAATGTACTCTTGATAAAAGAGGTGATTACATTCTAAGTACCAGTTAAATTTAGCATCTAATGTTCCTGATACATTTGATAGCGAAGTGGATGTTCCAGTTGGGACAATAGTTGCACATGGGGGATTAAAAAGACAAATGCTGGCGTTGCCGTAATTGGCGGCGGAACTCAAATTACCGCCTCTTGCTTCCATAGAGATTTTTTGAGGCGTACAATTTGGGTGCACCCAAGGATCAACAGCCCTCATTGTAAATCGTATTGTATCCCCTGGGAAGCCCTCTGTTTGATATGCGACGGTATCTCCCGCAATATTTGTAACCGGGCTTAACACTGTTGGTGCTGCCAGACTAGAATCCGTTGTAAAATTTAATTCAGGAGGAATTGGATTATATGAGGCTGAACAAAGTGCTCCGCTTGGTGGTAAACAAGAACGTACTACCACAGGAATATCTCTAAAGATTTCACCAACTTTTTGGTTACACCTCCAAGCTTCAATTCCAAGGCAAGTAGCAAAGGATCCATTTTCCGCGGAGTTAAAAGTAATTGTCCCAATGTTATTATCTAATATTGCTGCAGTAGAAGGGCTGATACTGGGTAATTGAGATGTAGTACTATACCCTGTCTCCCATGGTGCACTTGTAGCTGCTGCTATTAACGGATCTGCCCAGATGTAATATAAGGAATCTAGGTCGGGATCATAGCCAAGGTTATTGTAAACTACATCTTGACTTGAGCATGCCACTACTTGCGGGTCCTCTAAGAAATTTGGAGAACTATCATAGCATGTGGGGTTTGCAGTTGTACCACCTGATAACGGGCTAGTAGAACCAGGTGGAGTATAGGGATACATTGTAGCTCGTAAATAATATGCTTTACTACCCGCACCAACAATATTATCAACGCTCTGCGGACGACAGCAATTAGACCAAGAAAAAGTCCAACCTGCTGGTGGTGGGGTTCCTGCTAATACAATATCCCCACTTCGAAAAGTGTATTTTTGCATGCGCCCTAGTCCACTCAAACCTGCTCCGGCCTGACATGGTTCAGCACCAGTGTAACATGTAGGAACGACATTGTCAGTGCCTATGTATGCACACGATATTAACGTCCCCGTATTATTTACGAGAGTCTGTGGATTAGTTGAAATTTGAACAGGGCTGCCACATTCTCGGTAGAGTGTCAAAGTAAACTGATACTTGCCATTTGGTTTACACTTCCATACAATTTCGCCACCTAAAAGGTGTGTGGCATACCCCTGAAAGGATATCAAGGAAAGCATTGCAATGGCTAGAAAACGTTTAAACATCATAATCGTCGAGTTGAACATCGAAAATAGGTCATTTTTTCATGAGAAAAAAGCATTTGAGTCAACTGCTTACCAACAATGAGTAAACGAGGTCAATTGTTGATTTTACTGGGCTTCAATATCAATTCTACCGCTTAGAAATCTTATTAAACGAAATCGCGCGTTGACGACTACACTTGTGGCGGCCTAATTCAAAGTCTCGTTTTGCAATATGCTTCGTTCCTCTCCCTTGAACCCTAGCGCGCCACAGGCGCCAGCTTTTTGGCTTCATCTGGTTGCGCATGAGTGCGATGGTTTCAGCTTCTGAAATACCAAATTGGGCAGTAATAGCATCAAAAGGTGTTCGATCTTCCCAAGCCATTTCGACTATACGATCTACTTCTCTTTCGGTAAGTTTTTTCACTACGGCAGAACCTTTCAATGTGTGCAATCGTTTTACAGTTATGCATAAGAAACAACACCTGCCCGAAAAAGTTTGCGCCACGTGCGGAAGACCGTTCACATGGCGCAAAAAATGGGAGCGAGATTGGGAAAACGTAAAG
>JAQWJX010000036.1:0-6221 GCA_029248145.1 Schleiferiaceae bacterium
GCCAAGGCTTCTGAATATGATGCATCATCTCTTTCCATGCTGGGGGGGCATCCATTACATGTGAATGAAATGTTTAACTCCGAATCGGTGCTAGTATTACCAACAGCAAAAGGATAAGTATGCAATACCAGTGGGTTTGTATAGGATGTCGTTATTACGGACATTTCACCATGAAAAGTATACTCAGTAGCATCAAATCCTAGAAAAAATATTCCTCCATCCTCATATTTTACGTGAGTGGCATTTGGATAATTCGTGGAATATGATGTTGATGAAATGGGTTCAAACGTCACCGTTCCAGTAGCATCAGTAGTGGTATTTGAAAAATCCCAATTCCCTTGACTTGAATGGGGTACGGTATCCGCCTTGATAGAAAGAGGGTACGTTACTCCCGCCGAAGGTAAAGTAGGCATAGTTAGTGTTTGTCCTCCTAGGGACATTCCAATCAGAGAAAATAGACTAAGTAGTAATTTGCGCATAATTTGATAAGGTTTTGTTTTTACTAAACTACTTAAATTTGATGATACGTAAAAATATCAATCAGTTCGTATTCAACACGTTACTAAACAGAATCAACAACAAAAAATGAAAATAATACACGAGACGATAAAATTCGTTCAGCAGACCTTAGTTCACGCCGAAGGCGGACACGATTGGTTTCACATTGAACGTGTATGGAAAAATGCCGATACTATTGCAAAAGGAGAACGATGCGATCAAGAAATAGTGGCCTTAGCTGCCCTACTGCACGATATAGCAGATTCCAAGTTTCACTCAGGCGATGAAACAGTTGGTCCGCGGGTAGCGAGGAACTGGCTTGTTTCAAAAGGCTATCCAAAGGAGAAGCTAGAACATGTCATCGCTATTATTGAAAATGTAAGCTTCAAAGGAGGTCATAATGAGCGTAATCATTCAAGTATTGAGCTTGATGTTGTACAAGATGCAGACCGGTTAGACGCTATTGGAGCCATCGGTATTGCACGGGCTTTCAATTACGGTGGATTTAAAAATCGAACCATTTACGATCCGGATATCGCCCCTAACCTGAATATGTCGAAAGAAGAATATAAAAATTCTACAGCCCCTACGATTAATCATTTTTATGAAAAACTACTTCTACTGAAAGATCGTATGAATACTCAAACGGGTAAGGATATGGCAGCAGAGCGACACCGCTTTATGAAAACCTATTTGGACCAATTTTATGCAGAATGGGACGGCTTGCGCTAATTCTATCGTAATTTGCCATTACCTAATCAACAACGCGCATGACATTTCGAATTTTACATCGGTATTTGGGCTATTTCTTAGCCGGCATTATGATGGTCTATGCTTTAAGCGGTATAACCCTTATTTTCAGAAAAACGGACACATTTAAAGTTTCGGTACAGAAGGAAATGATTGTAGAATCAGGACTTGACGCTGCTGCATTAGGAGAAACACTTAGAATTCGAAACTTAACTCCTATCGACAATGATGGCACCATGCTGGTCTTTGAACAGGGCGTTTATAATACGGTCACTGGTGAGACGAAATACACAACTAAAAAATTGCCTACCTGGCTCGATAGTTTGACCCATTTACACAAAGCCACCACAGAAGATCCGTTGTATTATTTTAATATATTTTTTGGGTTCGCCTTGCTATTTATGGCGATTTCCAGTTTTTTCATGTTTGCCAAATCGTCTGTGATTTTTAAAAAGGGGTTATGGTTCACGCTCGGCGGAATCATTCTAGTAATTATCATGCTGTATGTCTGAGGATAAAGTAACATCACGTCAAGGCTTCGCCATCGGCGGAGGTTTAATGTTTGGTACAGGCCTAGGCTTTTTTATGATTCCGTATTTAGGAGGAACTGCTGTAGTTGGGGGAATAATTGCCGGTTTAGGTGCTGGTCTGCTGACTGCAGCCTTTATGAAGAATAAATTATGAAACTCTTAGTATTCTTTATTTTGAATTTTGGGGCTTTAGCACTCGGCAGCTACCTCATGGGAGAAGGTCCTATGGGCAGTTGGTATTCCGATCTCAACAAAGCGCCATGGACTCCTCCGGGTTGGGTATTCGGGGCAGCATGGACCATAGTAATGGTTTGTTTAAGCATCTTTATGAATAAAGCATTTCAGATTGAAGCCTTACGCACCAGCATATTGTGGATTTATGGAATTCAATTAGCGTTAAACATCCTGTGGAATCCACTGTTTTTCAATCTTCATTTGACTGGACTCGCCCTTATTGAGATTATTACTCTTGTATTTGTCGTCGGTTTTATGGCCTTGAAAGCCAAACCCTATTTACCGCAAGCGACTTGGTTACTCACGCCTTATGTAATGTGGCTGTGTATCGCAATAACTCTCAACGCATATGCCCTACAGAACAATTAAGGTAAAAACTATCCTATTTCTTCTTGGGGCGATTGTAGGGTTGCCTTTACTGTTTATGGTAGGATGTAAGTCACTTGTTAAAACGATTTACCACAGTATGGATTGTGACCAATTCAATATTGACCACATTGAATTACGCACGGGAATAGATGTTCCAAAAATTAGAAGAAAGTATTGTCAACTTAAAGACAGTACACGTACGGTTGAATTCGAGGTACTGCTAAATTCCGAAGAATTAAAATCCTACAGTGCAAAATATTTTAATTGGGAAGCACCTTTATTTACGGCGGAAGGGCGCCGCAGCGATAGCAAATGGCAAGCCAGTTTAGATACATCGACTAGAGCACTTATTTTTAATATCTATTATTTTGGCAATGAGTGATCTGGAAAAACATTACGTCAATCGGTCCAGCTGGATACGTGCCGCCGTTTTAGGTGCGAATGATGGGATACTCAGTGTTTCTAGTATTGCTGTGGGTGTTGCTTCGGCAAGTACTTCAGAGGCACCAGTTGTCATAGCTGCATTGGCCGGCTTAGTGGCTGGGGCGCTGAGTATGGCTGCAGGAGAATATGTAAGCGTTAGTTCCCAATCGGATATAGAACAAGCAGATTTAGCACGGGAAAAAAAGGAACTTGAAGAAATGCCGGAAGTCGAAGAGCGTGAATTGGCAAAAATTTACGTGAGTCGCGGCCTTACTGAAGAAACTGCTGCTGAAGTTGCGCGTCAATTGCACGAACACGATGCTCTCGAAGCACATGCACGGGACGAATTAGGCATTAACGAAATGACGGCCGCACAACCTTTGCAAGCGGCAGGCGCAAGCGCGTTAAGTTTTTTGATTGGCGGTCTTTTTCCTTTTGGGCTTATTTTCATCTTTCCACTAAATCAATTGTATTGGGTAGAATACGTCTTTAGTATTTCGTTTCTAGGGCTTCTCGGAGGCATAAGTGCGCGAATTGGTGGCAGTAATGCTTGGAAAGCTGTGGTTCGCATCACCGTTTGGGGTACCATTACCATGGGACTGAGCGCGTTGGTTGGAAGTTGGGTCCAAATAGGGCTTTAGCCCTACCTTTGTCTCATGGCAACACGAATAAACAAATACCTGAGTGAAATCGGTCACTGTTCGCGAAGAGGCGCTGATAAGTTGCTCGAACAAGGGCGAATTACTATCAACGGTGCTGTCCCAGAATTAGGCGAAAAGGTTCAAGAAGGCGATGTGGTTGCCGTTGACGGTAAGGTTGTCGGTGAACGTACGGAAAAACATGTCTATATCGCTGTGAATAAGCCGCGAGGCATTGTTTGTACGACGGACCGGCGAGTCGAAAAAGACAATATCGTCGACTTTGTGGGCCATCCTCAGCGTATCTTCCCTATCGGCAGGTTGGATAAGCCTTCGGAAGGGCTAATTCTTATGACCAGTGACGGAGACATTGTCAATAAAATATTACGTGCAAGAAATAATCATGAGAAGGAATACGTCGTCACTGTGCACAAGCCAATCACACAAGAATTTATCACCCGTATGCGCAATGGTGTGCCTATTTTAGATACCGTCACACGCAAATGCCACGTTGAACAGATTGGCCCTAAGACATTTAGGATCGTTCTTACACAGGGTTTGAATAGACAAATTCGTAGAATGAGCGAATATTTGGACTATCGAGTAACAAAACTCAAGCGCGTTCGAATCATGAATATTGAGCTTGATTTACCGGTCGGCGCTTGGCGTGATTTGAAAAGGCATGAATTGCAAACACTAAATAGACTGTGTGAATCCAGTAGTAAAACACATTTTTAATGGATCTATTAAGCGCAAATATTCAATACATTCCCTTGCATGCTGAAGATCCTATGAAAGCAGTAGATGAAGCCATTGCATTAATACAGTCGGCCGGTATATCGTATGAGGTAGGAGCCTTCGGCACCAGTGTGGAAGGGAATACAGATGTCGTTAAAGACTTAATTCACAACCTTCTAAAGAGCGCCATCTCAAAAGAATTTTTACTGAATGTTCAATACCATGTGGGTGGGGACAAACTCAGCAATGAAGAGAAGGTTGCAAAGTTCAGATAGTCCCTTGAAATAGGCGAGTTGAACACTATATTTGCGGCCGATTAATCGAACACTCTAAAACGTCGAATATGTCTAAGATTCTGTACACAAAAACAGATGAAGCCCCAGCACTAGCTACCTACAGCTTCTTACCTATAGTAAAAGCATTTACTGCAAAGGCAGGGATTGAAGTAGAAACGAGAGATATCTCTTTGGCCGGAAGAGTTTTAGCAATATTCCCCGACCATTTAAAGGAGGAACAGCGTAATACCAACGATTTGGTGGAATTGGGAGAATTAGCGAAAACTCCAGAAGCAAACATCATTAAGCTTCCCAATATTAGTGCTTCTATCCCTCAACTCAAGGCGGTTATCGCTGAACTGCAGGCTGCAGGCTTCGCTGTTCCGAACTATCCGGAAAACACGACTACCGCTGAAGAAAGAGACGTTAAAGGTCGTTACGATAAAATCAAAGGTTCTGCCGTGAATCCTGTTCTTAGAGAGGGAAATAGTGATCGCCGCGCACCAAAGGCTGTTAAAAATTACGCACGCAAGCATCCGCACAGCATGGGCGAATGGTCTGCTGAAAGCGCGAGTCATGTAAGCAGTATGACCGAAGGTGATTTTTTCGGAACAGAAACCAGTACCACTCTTGAAGAAGATTGTACTGCCCTAATTCGTTTCACAAAAAGTAATGGTGAAGTTGAAATTCTAAAGGAATCACTACCCTTACTTGCTGGTGAAATCATTGATACAGCCACGATGAACATCGCGAAGCTAAAAGTATTTTTAGCCGAGCAAGTGGCTGATGCAAAAGCCAAAGGCGTTTTGTTTTCGTTACACATGAAAGCCACTATGATGAAGGTGAGTGATCCCATCATGTTTGGAGTAGCTGTGGAGGTGTTTTTTAAAGACGTATTCTCAGAATATGCTGAAGATTTTGCTGATTTAGGCGTAGATGTTCGTAATGGACTGGGTGATGTTTACACAAAGATTGGCCAATTGCCAGAGGCTAAACGTGAAGAAATAGAACGGGCTCTAGAAACTGCCATAACAAATGGTCCAGACCTGGCGATGGTAAATTCAGATAAAGGAATTACCAACCTACACGTGCCTAGTGATGTAATTATAGACGCGTCGATGCCTGCAATGATCCGTACATCAGGGAGAATGTGGGATAAGGACGGTAAAGCACGTGATACAAAGGCAATCATTCCAGACCGTTCTTACAGCGGAATTTATCAAGCCACGATCGATTTCTGTAAGGAAAATGGTGCACTCGACCCCACTACCATGGGATCTGTGAGCAACGTTGGTTTAATGGCCCAAAAAGCAGAAGAGTACGGCTCACACGACAAAACCTTCCAGATGCAAGATGCAGGTCGTGTTGAAGTTGTGGTTGGTGATACGGTCTTACTCAGTCAAGAAGTAAAATCGGGCGATATTTTCCGCATGTGTCAGGTTAAAGACGCCCCTATTAAAGATTGGGTAGGATTAGCAGTACGTCGTGCACGTGCGACGCAAATGCCTGCCGTTTTTTGGCTAGACGATGAACGTGCACATGACCGTGAATTGATCAAAAAAGTAGGCACCAACCTTCCAGAGCACGATACAGAAGGCTTAGACCTGTTTATTATGTCTCCGATCGAAGCCACAACGTTTAGTTTAGAGCGCATTGTTCAAGGATTGGATACCATTTCTGTTACTGGAAATGTTTTGCGCGATTACCTCACTGACCTCTTCCCTATCCTCGAGGTAGGTACATCCGCTAAAATGCTCTCCATCGTT
>JAQWJX010000055.1:0-5504 GCA_029248145.1 Schleiferiaceae bacterium
CGCTATATCCGCAACCAATTCTTCTTTTACTGCAGGCCACATACTCTCCGGAATATAAGCACGTGATGCAGCCGAACATTTCTGTCCTTGGAATTCAAAAGCCCCACGCGCTAGCGCTGTACTTACCTCTTTACTTTTTGCAGAAGGATGTGCAACAACAAAATCTTTTCCACCTGTCTCACCTACGATACGAGGGTAGCTGCGGTACTTTTTGATGTTTGCACCGATGGTTCCCCAAAGGCTCTGGAATACACCGGTCGAACCTGTAAAATGTATCCCGGCAAACTCTTTATGGTTGAAGATGACATCACCTGCAACCGGTCCGCTAACGTATACAAGGTTGATTACACCTGCGGGAAGACCAGCTTCCATGAAAATGTCCATTACCACGTTCGCAGAATAAATTTGAGAATTGGCGGGCTTCCAAACCACGGTATTTCCCATTAAAGCTGCGGATGCCGGCAAATTTCCTGCAATGGCCGTAAAGTTGAACGGTGTCAAAGCAAATACAAAACCTTCTAACGGGCGGTACTCCAAACGGTTCCACACGCCAACTGAACTTTCCGGCTGTTCACTGTAGATCTGGGTCATGTATTCAACATTGTACCGCAAGAAGTCAACCAACTCACATACGGAGTCAATCTCGCTCTGGAAACAATTTTTCCCTTGCGCCAACATAGTAGCGGCATTCAGACGGTAGCGGTATTTCGTACTGATCAACTCTGCCGCTTTAAGGAAGATCGCAGCACGGTGTTCCCACGGCATATCTGCCCATTGCTTGCGTGCTTCTAATGCCGCATCGATGGCTGCGCTTACGTGGCTCGCATCACCTTTGTGAAAGACGCCTAATTTGTGCTGGTGGTCGTGTGGTGGCGCGAGCTGGCCTAAATCACCAGTACGCACTTCTTTTCCGGCGATGTACATAGGTACGTCTACGGTACTGTTGTATTGCTCTTTATAGGCGGCTAGTAACGCTTCACGCTCTGGGGTTCCGGGCGCATAATCGTAAATAGGTTCATTGGTGGCTGTGGGTACTTGTGAAATTCCATTCGACATATTCGTGGGATTTGGTTCTTTGATTATCAGACCAAAGTTACATACTAGAGATTGGAATTACAGGAACTCTGAGCAGGATTAATGCACGGGTTGAAATTGTTGATTACCCGTGAAAAATAACCTAAACTTTTCGCTACTCGTCAATGTTGCCTTTTTTCATCCGTGTAACTTTGTCGTTCACAATAATGCAAACTATGAAAACGCATAATTTTTCCGCCGGACCATGTATCCTTCCCGGGCAAGTTTTTGAAGAAGCTTCGCAAGCACTAATAGACTTTGATAACCTTGGGCTATCAGTAGTTGAAATTTCACACCGCAGTAAGAATTTCGTAGCTGTGATGGATGAGGCAGTCGCTCTTGTAAAGGAGCTGCTAAGTGTTCCAGAAACACATGAAGTGGTTTTTTTACAAGGAGGGGCATCGTTGCAATTTGCTATGGTTGCGTTTAACTTTTTAAGTGAAGCGGGTACTGCGGAATATTTAGATACAGGTGCTTGGGCCTTTAAAGCGCACAAAGAAGCAGCCGGTTTAGGAAGTGCGACTATTATCGCATCGTCTAAGGAGAAGAATTACAATTTTATTCCCAAAGGGTATTCCATTAACTCGGATGCGGATTACTTCCACTGTACTTCAAACAATACCATTTATGGTACACAAATGAAGTCGTTTCCAGAGACTAAGGCACCAGTCATTTGTGATATGAGTTCTGATATTTTCTCACGAACTATTGATGTAAGTAAATTCGATTTGATTTACGCCGGTGCGCAAAAGAATTTAGGTCCTGCTGGTGCAACAATGGTCATTGTGCGAAAGGATGCGCTAGGTAAATCTGGACGTTACATCCCTACGATGTTGAAATACCAAACGCACATTGATAAAGGAAGTATGTTCAATACACCGCCGGTATTCTCTGTCTACGTGAGTATGTTAACGCTGCGTTGGTTGAAAGAAAACGGTGGTGTAGAAGCTATTGAAGCGCGCAATGAGGCTAAAGCCGCTCTGTTATATAATGAAATTGATCGCAATCCACTTTTCGTTGGAACTGCAGCCGTTGAAGACCGTTCTACTATGAATGCATGTTTTTTATTGAAAGATGAAGCACATAAAGCTGCATTCGATGATTTGGTTAAAGCGGCGAAAATCAATGGTATTAACGGTCACCGCGATGTTGGTGGTTACCGAGCATCAATGTACAATGCATTGGGCTTGGAAAGTGTTCAGGTATTAGTCAACTGTATGAAAGAATTAGAAAACACACACGCATGAAAGTACTAGCAAACGACGGAATTTCGGCCTCAGGTGTAGCTGCTATAGAGGCTTCAGGACACGAATTAATAACTGTGAAAGTAGCTCAAGAGCAACTCGAGTCTTACATCAATGAACATCAGATTGATGTTGTTTTGGTCCGTTCAGCCACCACTGTACGAAAGGAGTTGATCGATGCCTGTCCTTCATTAAAAGGAATCGGACGCGGCGGCGTTGGTATGGATAACATCGATGTGGAGTATGCTCGTGAAAAAGGCTTGAAGGTATTCAATACGCCGGCAGCTTCTTCAGATTCGGTTGCAGAATTGGTCATGGGTCATATGCGTTCTCTGGTGCGTTTCCTGCACGACTCTAATAGAAACATGCCTTTAGACGGTGACACGAAATTCGCAAGCATGAAAAAGGCATTTGCGGGTGGTATGGAATTGCGTGGCAGAACTTTGGGTATCGTTGGATTCGGTCGTATCGGTCAGGCCTTGGCTAAATTAGCTGTAGGTGCAGGTATGGAGGTCGTTTTCTCTGACATGCACAATGATAACATTGACGTGGCATTGGAATTCTTTGACGGTCAATCATTGAGTTTTACGTGTAAAAATATAGGCTTGGAAGGCGTGTTGGCACAATCGGATTTTATTTCGCTGCATGTTCCGGGCGGCGATTTGATTGGCGCAGCTGAAATCGCGAAAATGAAGGACGGCGTGTTTTTGTTAAATGCTGCGCGTGGCGGAGTAATTAATGAAGAGGCATTGCTTGATGCGCTTGAGAGTGGCAAAGTAGCTGGTGCAGGACTAGATGTCTTTAAAAACGAACCTACGCCAGCAGTGAAGGTGTTAATGAATGGGAAAGTGAGTTTAACGCCCCACATTGGTGCTGCGACTGGTGAAGCACAGGATCGTATTGGGACTGAATTAGCAGCCCACATTGATTCGCTTGCTGCGAGTCTTTAAGTAGTACTCAAAACTTTTTGATGAGCCCTGCGGATTCCGCGGGGCTTTTCTTTTTTGATTGTGTAATTTCACTGCAAGAACCACCAACAGTATTTAGTTATGCTCCGACCTTTCAAAGCGGTGCGCCCGACGCGCGATAAGGCTTATTTAGTAGCCACTCGTTCCTACATCACTTACGGCCCTGAGGAGCTTGATGATAAATTGTCAAACAACCCGTATACTTTTCTACACGTCATTAACCCGAATGCTCTGCCCGAACTGCACTATACGGAACGATTCAGTGCGGTACGCAGCCGTTACAATCGATTCGAGAAAGAAGGCATTTTTATTCAAGACGATCAGCCAACGTATTACCTCTACGAACAAAGCACGCCCACGGCTGCGTATACCGGTGTTATTGGTTTACTTGATGCCGAAAGTGTGGTCAACGGGACAACGCTGCCACATGAAAAAACGATCGCAAAACGCGAGCACATTTTTGCCCGATATTTAGGAATCACGGGGTTTCAGGCAGAACCTGTGTTGGTTTTTGGAGAAGCCGATGAGCACTACGATAGTTTGGTGAAACGAATTAAAGAAGAACGGCCCGAATACGAGTTTTCCTCTACTGATAAATATAGCCACAGATTATGGGTGGTGCCGTCAGATTACGTAAATGCACTCGCCGCCTTCTTCGAGCATTCAGGAACGAAATATATCGCCGACGGCCATCACCGTTTAGCGTCTTCTGTGCGTGTAGCCCAGGAGGCACCTGATAATCCATTGGCACAGGGGATATTGTGTATGTTTATGGCGGAAGAACAGGTTGGTATAGAATCTTTTGAACGCTGGTTTGACTTAAGTTCTGATTCATTTGAACTAACAGACCTTGAAGCCCAATACGATGTGTCGCCTATCGACGCACCTTCAGAAAATTTTCAAGGGGCCAGTTTCCAGCTTTTTTTTGAAGGAAATTGGCATTCACTTCATAGTAAAAAGCTAAAAGGGGAGGTATTGCCTTCACAGGAACTGCTGGATACCATTCTTAATCCCTTACTTGATGTTGTTGATCCTAGAAACGACGCCAGACTGCATTACCATAGACAAACGGAATTGGACCGAAGCGCTGAGATGCTTCAGCAGGGGTATGCCTTAGGTTTTCGCTTGCCGCCGGTAAGTGTAAAACTATTGAAAGAAATCGCTGTTAACAAGGGGTCGATGCCTCCAAAGAGCACGTATATTGAGCCGAAATTAAGAAGCGGTCTACTTCTTCATCTTTTTAAATGACACAAATAAAACCAGCTTTAGCGACAGTACGAGATACCCTTAGAGAAGGGGTCGAATTGGTTGCTGTAAGTAAGACAAAGCCCGTCGAGCTTCTTCAGGAGGCCTACGAAGCTGGGCAACGCGACTTTGGTGAGAATAAAGTTCAGGAAATGGCGCTCAAAGCGGAGGCCATGCCGAAGGATATTCGCTGGCACATGATTGGTCATGTGCAGACGAATAAGATAAAATATATGGCCTCTTTCGTCCATTTGGTTCACGGAGTAGATAGAGAAAAAGTACTTAAAGAACTGGATAAACAAGCAAAAAAAGCAAGCCGAACGATCAACTGCTTGCTGCAGGTGCACATTGCACAGGAAGAGACAAAGTTTGGTTGGTCTGTAGACGAATTAGAAGCCGTTCTTCCTAACCTTTCGGCATACTCCAATGTCAAGGTTTGTGGTTTAATGGGTATGGCGTCAAATACTAGTGATGAAGAACAAATTCGCAATGAATTCTTAGGGTTACAAAGTTTATTCAATACCCATGCTGAGGTACAACGTTGGGACACCCTGAGTATAGGAATGAGCGGTGATTACTTCATTGCTATGGCGTGTGGAGCAACGCATGTGAGAATTGGGTCTGCCATATTTGGTGCAAGAACATATACGCCATGAGATTTGCTGTGATTGACATAGAATGTACAGGCGGTACCTTTGGTTCAGAGCGAATTATTGATGTTGCCATATTCGTGCTGGAAAATGGGGAGGTAGTGGACCAATTGGTTTCTCTCGTAAATCCTGAAAAAGGAATCGATCCCTATGTGACTAAATTGACGGGAATCACCAATAAAATGGTGCGTACAGCTCCCAAGTTTTATGAATTGGCTAAACGTGTGGTTAAGATCACTGAAGATTGCACGTTCGTTGCGCACAACATTAGTTTTGACTACCGCGTTTTTCAACAGGAATTTGAATCTATGGGATTCGATTAT
>JAQWJX010000118.1:0-7370 GCA_029248145.1 Schleiferiaceae bacterium
TTGCGGCGAAAGGTCGACACGATCCTTGCGTAGTTCCACGTGCGGTTCCCATTGTGGAGGCCATGATAAAATTGGTCCTTGCTGATCACTACTTAAGAAACTTGAAATACACTCGATGAAAAAACCGTCACTACCTGTACAGATCATAATAGGTCTCGTCTTAGGAATTCTTTGGGCATTGCTTAGCTCTTCAATGGGCTGGAGTGATTTTACCATAGACTGGATCGCACCCTTCGGGACCATATTTATCAACCTATTGAAACTCATTGCCATTCCTTTGGTATTGTTTTCAATTATTGCAGGTATAGGGAATCTGAGTGATACGGCAACATTAGGTCGTATGGGAGTTAAAACTTTAGCTCTATACATAGGTTCTACTGTGCTCGCTGCTGCAATGGGGATGTTTATAGCGAATACGTTTAACCCGGGGAAGCAGGCATCTGAGGAGCAATTAAGGATTAACCGCCTTGCTTATGAATTGTGGGTGAATGATAGCGAAGGTGTCGAATATTTTGATGACATCCGATTATTGAATGATCCGTCCATGGCCACTTATCTTACCGATGCACAAAGCGCCTTAGCGGAGCAGCAAAGCAACGAAGAGCTCAATGCTAAAATGTCGGTATTGCAGAATAAGAAAGAGACGGGGCCCCTCCAATTCTTTGTAGATATGGTGCCGTCGAATATTTTTCTGTCCTTCAACGACAGTCTAATGCTTCAAGTCATCTTCTTCGCCATCTTCTTTGGTATTGTTATGGTTATGCTGCCCAATGCTCAAATGCAGCCGGTCGCAGCCATCATCAACGGATTCTCAGACATCTTTATTAAGATGGTCGACGTGGTTATGAAGGGCGCTCCATTCTTTGTATTCGCGTTACTCGCGGGGAAACTTGCAGAAATGGCAGGCGATGAACCCGGCAGATTAGTTGAGATATTCAAAGCTTTGGGTGCCTATACAGGCTACACCATATTAGGCCTGCTTATCATGATTTTGTTGCTCTATCCGGCCGTCATTGCATTGCTAATCCACCGTAAAACGAACATGGGCTATTGGAAAAGTTGGGGCTATTTTATGCGGGGGATTCGTCCGGCCCAATTGCTTGCTTTTTCCACGAGTTCAACGGCGGCAACACTTCCTGTAACTATGGATTGTGTTCGTGATAACTTAGGTGTAGATGAAGAAATAGGTTCTTTTGTTTTGCCTGTGGGTGCCACCATTAACATGGACGGAACAGCCTTGTATCAGACTGTGGCTGTGATTTTTATGGCCCAATTCCACATGATCGACCTCAGTCTCGGTCAACAAGCCACTATCATACTAATGGCGACATTAGGCTCTATAGGTGCCGCTTCTGTACCTTCTGCTGGAATGATCATGCTCATTCCAATCCTGGAGAGCGTGGGTCTAAATCCAGCGTGGATTGCAATCATTTTCCCAGTCGACCGCATTATAGATATGGTGCGTACGGTATTGAATCTCACGGGGGATGCTTCAGTAAGTACCATCATCGCATTGTCGGAAGATAAATTTAAAGTAGTTGACCAAGAGGAACTGTAATGCGTAAACTCCTTTTATTGCTCTTAACATTTCTTAGTGTATCACTTTCTGCCCAACTTGGTGAGGTAGTACTAGGGAACTATTGTGGTGACGATCACGCGAGTCCTTCTCGTCAAATTCAAAAGGGTTTGCAAGCATTAAATAAGGGAGATTACCCTAACGCTGGAGTCTATATTGGTGCGGCTCTGCGTCAAAACGAAGCGGACCAACACGCGCTGTATTTGCGAGGTGAATGGGCCATGCGAACGGGTAAATTTCCCATCGCCGAGGGCAGTTGGAAGCGATTAACAAAGCGTTGCCCCGGTTACAAACCTGATTTACTTTTTTTCATAGCTACATTAGCTATTGAAGCGGGTAGACCTGAAGAGGCGGAACGTTATTTAGAGCAATGGTTTCTGAGAAGAGATAGGGAGTTAGGCTACGAAAAAGAGGCAGAGAACATGCTCGCAGAACTCAATCTAAAAGAAACTTTTTTAGCAAATCCAGTTCCCTTTAACCCCCAGCCAGCACGGAATTTGAATACGAGGTGGGATGAATATCTAGCAGCCTTAACCCCTGACGGTTCATCCATTTATTTTACCCGGCGCAGTAAGAAGAAGAATAAATACGACGGCCCGGGAGCTCAGCTTAGAAGTGTTGAGGAATTCAGTAGTGCTGTGTCGACTGGCGAGCATCAAGGTATGCCCGCTTTTGAAGAAGGGACCGCGCTAGAAGCTCCATTCAATACACAGTACAATGAGGGTGGTCCGTCCATAACAGCAGATAACAGATTCATGGTCTTTACCATTTGTGAACGGAACCCTAAAACTGGCGCGCAGAATTGCGATTTGTATTATACTACCTATGAATACGGCGTTTGGAATGGTATTCGTCCCATGCCAGAGGGGATTAACCGACCTGAAAGTTGGGAAAGTCAACCATCTATAAGTCCGAACGGCGACATTTTGTATTTCACGAGCGATCGTAAAGGTGGATACGGCGGTTTAGATTTATATCGTAGCACTAAAGATGCCAACGGGAATTGGGGTGTCCCGGAAAACTTAGGGGCTGCGGTAAATACAAAGAAAAATGAAAAGAGTCCCTTTATACACCCAGATAGTGAAAGTCTATATTTTGCTTCAGACGGCCACCCTGGAATGGGGGGATACGACCTATTCAAAATTCAAATTGCACAGGGGAGCGCGCAATGGGGTAAGCCAATGAATCTAGGCTATCCTATAAATACAGGAAGCGATGAGATTGGGATGATGGTAACGCTGGATGGACAGAAAGCCTATTTTGCTTCAAATAAGATTAATCAATCCAATGGCTGGGACATATACTTTTTTGATTTGTATGAGGCTGTGCAGCCGGAAGAAGTGGTATTAGTGCGAGGCCAATTAAAAATCGATCAATTTGCTTCTGACGAAGATCCAAAAGTCCTTTTGAAAAATAGTGTGACTGGCGAGAGCCAACAACTTCAGTTGAGTCATGATGACAACAGCTTTACAGCGGTAGTTAAGAAGGAAGAAGCCCAGCAGGTCTTAGTTCAGGTCGAGGCGAAAAAGGCAGCGTTTAGCGCTGCACCACTTCGTTTATCGCCCAATTTTGAGGATGAAGGATTACACAAGAATGAAGTGTATATCGATTTGGAGCACAAAGACTTAGAATCTGGCGAGGCCTATCCGATACCGCATATCCTATTTGAAACCGCATCTGATCGATTGGATGCGCAAAGCGAATTACTGATTGCCTCTTTCGCAGAATACCTCTTAGTTGCACCTAGTCTAAGTGTACAGATTCAAGGACATACAGACAATGTTGGCGATGCGGGTGCAAATCTTGATTTATCGCAACGTCGTGCAAAACGGGTGGCCCAGACCATCATAGATCTAGGTGTAAGCTCGAGTCGAATCACGTACCGCGGATACGGTGAGAAAAGACCGGTGGCTAGTAATGATTCCGAAGCGGGTAGGGCACAGAACCGTAGAACAGTCTTTGTCGTTACGGCATTATAAAGAGAGGGAGAAGCAAAAAAAATCCCCAACTGCGATGCAATTGGGGATTCAATGTGTTTTGTGATTGGTCTAGTAACGACGCTCTTTGATACGAGCAGCTTTACCAGTAAGCTCACGCTGGTAGAAGATACGCGCACGACGTACTTTACCTTTTTTGTTGATTTCGATTTTCTCTATTGCAGGAAGATTCACTGGGAAAATACGCTCAACACCAACATTACCGCTCATTTTACGAATAGTAAAGGTTTCAGTAACGCCTGAACCTCTACGCTGTAAAACGACACCGCGGAAGAACTGAGTACGTGTTTTCTCACCTTCGGTGATCTTGTAGTATACCGTAATGGTATCACCTGCTGCGAATTCTGGAAGATCTTTCTTGCCTACGAATTCGTCTTGTACAAACTGGACTAAATCCATGAGTATAAAAATTAACTATTACCGTGGGCCAACATTCACAACTCTTGCCAGAGGTTGACACTCAGTCCCTTTCGGGACGGCGAAATTAGTAAATAATTTCTGATTAAAACTGCTCGCGACCTGCAAAGTGGAAATCACCCTCGATTTGAGCGTTCTCATCACTGTCAGAACCGTGTACAGCGTTTTCACCGATACTTTTTGCGAAGCGCGCACGGATAGTACCTTCTGCAGCTTCAGCAGGGTTGGTAGCACCGATAAGCTTGCGGAAATCTTCAACCGCATTTTCTTTTTCAAGAACTGCTGCTACAATAGGTCCTGAAGTCATGAATGCAACAAGCTCGCCGAAAAATGGACGTTCGCTGTGAACCGCATAAAAAGCTTCAGCATCTGCCTTCGACATCTGTGTTAATTTCATTGCTGAAATACGGAATCCAGCTTCGTTGATTTGGTTTAAGATTGCACCAATGTGTCCGTCGCGTACAGCATCCGGCTTGAGCATTGTTAGGGTCTTAGTTCCTGCCATTTTATTTGAGTTTTTCTGAATTTTGGACCGCAAAGGTACACTTTTCTTGCACCTTTGTTGTAGACTTACACGACTATGAAAGAAATTCGACTGGACGGTTTTACCGAAGCATTGGCTAAGAGTAGCAATATTGTGATCACGAATCATACGAATCCTGATGGGGATGCTATGGGTAGCGCCTTAGCTTTAGCGCACGTATTGAAAAGCTTAGGAAAGAAGGTGAGTGTCATTGTACCTAATCCCTATCCTAAATTTTTGTGGCACTTGCAAGGTAACGATCAAGTGCTGATCTATAGCAACGGGAAAAAATCGGCCAATCAAAAAATTGCTGAGGCACATATGCTCTTTCATTTAGATTACAACGCCTACGGTAGAGCTGCGGATATGGAAGAGGCGTTAAGGAATGCAGCCGGAAAAAAGGTGATGATTGACCACCACCAACAGCCTGAAGATTGGCCTGACTTTATGTACAGTGATACCTCAATGAGTTCCACATGCCAAATGATCTATGAGTTCTGCGAAATGTACGATTGGACTGGACACCTGGATAAAGGGAGTGCTGAATGCTTGTACACGGGCATAGTTACGGATACAGGAAGTTTTAAGTACAGCGCAACATCGTCGAGAACGCATGAGGTTGCAGGTAAGCTCTTGGATTTAGGTGTGGAAAGTCAAGAAGTTCAAAACAGCATATTCGATGCGCAACCCGTTGCGCGATTGCGCCTACTCGGGGCTATGCTTGACCAATTAGAAAGAAACACCTCCGGTACGATCATATTGTTGTACCTCAGTCAATCCCAGTGCGAGTCACTCGGCTACGAAAAGGGAATTACAGAGGGTTTTGTGAATTATGGACTGAGCATTGAAGGTGCGCAGATGACATTATTCATGCGCGAAGAAGAGGGTATTGTAAAATTGTCACTGCGCAGTAAAGGAATAATCGATGTCAATAAAATTGCCCGTTCCTCATTCAACGGTGGTGGGCATAAAAATGCAGCGGGTGGAAAGCTAGAAATGACATTGCCAGAAGCATTGGCCTACGCTAAGAAGGTATTCGCATGGGATTAAAAGCAGGAGTCATCATGGTAACCTTGCTCTTAGCAGGTTGTGCAGAACGCGCTGAACCTGCATTGGAAGTGCCACAAATGAATGCAGTTGAGCGCAATAGAATGTATCTGGCTCAGGAGCGCGAAATGCTCAAAGACTACATATCGACGCATGAATTGATAGGGATTGTACGGGATGGATATGGTATGTATTCGTTATCCGTGGTGCCTGGAACAGGTATGACAGCAGAAATGGGTGATGAAGTGATTTATCAAGCCACCGTCTATCTTCTCGATGACAGTGGTGTGGGTCAGTATACCGATACTGTGGAGTTGGGTTATAGTCAGATTGATATCGGGCTGCATGAAGCTATTTCTGGGATGAAAGAAGGGGAAAAGAAGCTCGTTCTTATCCCCTCGTTTTTAGCTCGTGGATTGGCGGGTGATTTAGATAAAGTTCCCCCGCAAAGTCCGCTTCGTTATGATTTGCGACTTATCCAGGTAAACCGCTGATTTGCATTGTATTTTAAGTGTGGTTTTGAAAGCTGAGCAAGAAGACCGCTCTTATGCTTGTGAAAGTTTTCATAATTGGTCCTCGTCGGCTTTCGAATAGCACAAGGAATAGTACCTTTGACTTCTTGAATTTAAACGTCATTCAAATGATCAGAATCTATTTATTTGCAGCTGTTGCTGCCATTACATTGTCAAGTTGCGGAGGCAATAAAGTCACTGTCAACGATGAAACCATCACCTTAGAAGATGGGATTTATGCAAAATTAGAAACCTCAATGGGAGACATTCTTATTGATTTTCATGAAGATTTAGTTCCAATGACGGCTGCTAATTTTATTGCGTTAGCTGAGGGCAATCACCCCGAAGTAGCTGAAAAATACCAGGGTAAGCCGTATTACAATGGAACCTTATTTCACCGTGTGATCAAAAACTTTATGATTCAAGGTGGTGATCCCGACGGAACAGGTTCTGGCGGTCCAGGATATGCATTCCCACAAGAAATCAATGAAGAGTTACGTCACGATAAAGCGGGTGTTGTAAGTATGGCGAATGCAGGCCCAGGTACAAATGGATCTCAGTTTTTCATCACACACAATCCTACGCCGCATCTTGATGGCGGGTACAATATTTTCGCACAGGTATTAAGTGGACAAGAAATTGTTGCTGCTATCGGCGAAGTAGAGACTATGGCAGCGGATCGCCCTACGGATAAGGTAGTGCTTCGGAATGTTCAGATTATTCGCGTGGGCAGCTCTGCGAAGAAATGGGATGCACCAGCGGCATTTACTGATGGAAAATCAGCTGTAGCAGATGCGAAAGCAGCAGCAGCGGCAGTGATCGAAAATGAGATTGATGAGGCATATCCTGAAGCAACGAAATCTGAAACTGGATTACGTTACATTATTGAGTCTATAGGTGACGGTCCTAAGCCAGAAATTGGTCAAATGGTTCGCGTACATTACGCTGGATATTTGATGGATGGTACTTTGTTCGATAGCTCGATAAAAGCTGTAGCGCAAGCGAACGGTAAATATGATGAGCGTAGAGAGCCTTATGAGCCATTCCCATTACAGTACGGTCCTATGGCTCGAGTCATTGAAGGCTGGAAGGAAGGTATCCAATTGTTAAATGTGGGAGGAAAAGCGAAACTCATCATTCCTCCTTACCTAGGCTATGGCGCACGTGGTGCGGGAGGTGCCATTCCTCCAAATTCTAGTCTCGTCTTTGACGTCGAAGTAGTTTCAATCGAAAAATAAATCAAGGGCCCCGCACGGCGGGGCCTCATCTTTTTTAATATATCAGCATGGAAAACGGTA
>JAQWJX010000072.1:0-4435 GCA_029248145.1 Schleiferiaceae bacterium
ATGCAAAGGCCCCGTTGGTGAAGGAGCGAATCGAACGCGAACTTTTGAGCTCATGTTTATGTCGTTATAATTGGCGCAAAGGTACAATCGCGCAAACCATTAGGAAACACTAACTTTGTTTAGATAAAAACACAATCAAATATGTACCCAGAAGAGATGATCGCGCCCATGCGCGCAGAGCTAGCAAATAGCGGATATACTGAAACAAAGACCGCAGACGAAGTTAAATCAGCTATTAACGCAGACGGAACAACGTTCGTTGTAGTAAATTCGGTTTGTGGATGTGCGGCAGGATCTGCGCGTCCGGCAGCCATGGCAGTGGCAAAATCGGCAGTTAAGCCCTCTAGAATGATCACTGTTTTTGCTGGAAATGACGTTGAAGCGGTAAACGAAGCGCGCGGTATGATGCAGCCGTTTCCTCCATCGTCACCGTCAATGGCGCTATTTAAGAACGGTGAACTAGTCCACATGGTAGAACGCCACCACATTGAAGGCCGCACGGCCGAAATGATCGCAGGAAACCTACTTTCTGCCTTTGAAGAGCACTGCAAATAATAGACGTACGGAATACTTACAGCAAGCAATGGACGATAAGAACCAACAAATTGAAACTCTAGCCATTCACGGCGGACAGCAGCACGATCCTTCAACAGGGGCGGTGATGCCCCCCATATATCAAACCTCCACTTACGTTCAGGATTACCCTGGAAAGCACAAGGGGTACGAATACAGCCGTAGCGGCAACCCAACCCGCACTGCGTTAGAAAATTCTATTGCGAGCATTGAGGGGGGTACGCACGGCGCTGCTTTTGGTTCAGGTTTAGCAGACATTGACTGTATGCTGAAGTTCTTAAGCCCGGGCGACGAAGTAATAGCGTGTAATGATTTGTACGGCGGAACGTATCGGTTATTTACAAAGATGTTCTCTAATTACGGCGTTAAATTCAAATTCGTTGACATGAGCAACGACGATTGGCATAGCCTCGTGAGTGAAGCGACAAAGATGTTGTGGATGGAGACTCCCACCAACCCGATGCTGAACGTGTTTGACATTGAATCAGCCTCGAAAGTGGCGAAAGAACACGAATTAATCTTAGTCGTGGACAACACTTTTGCAACGCCGTACCTTCAGCGCCCTCTAGATTTAGGCGCAGACGTGGTAATGCACAGCGGCACGAAGTATCTGGGAGGGCACAGTGATGTTGTACTGGGATTACTAGCCACGAAAAACGAGGCTATTGCGGAGAAAATATATTTCATTCAAAACGCATCTGGCGCTGTTTGCGGCCCAATGGACAGTTTTCTTGCACTGCGTGGAATCAAAACCCTGCACGTGCGTATGGACCGTCATTGTGAAAACGGCGAGGCCGTTGCACATTATCTTGAGGCGCACCCCGCAGTTGCAAACGTGTACTGGCCAGGCTTAAAGGGTCATAATGGCCACGAGGTAGCGAAACGACAAATGAAGAAATTTGGCGGAATGGTAAGCTTTACCATTAAAGGAGCCGGTTTCGAGAAAACCGCTGAGGTTGTAAGTGCGCTTCGTGTCTTTACCCTCGCGGAAAGCTTGGGCGGAGTGGAATCGTTAGCGGGACACCCAGCATCCATGACACACGCCTCCATTCCTAAGGAAGAGCGCGAAAAAGTTGGGGTAACCGACAACCTTATTCGGTTGTCTGTAGGAATTGAAAACATAAAAGATTTGCTTGCCGATTTAGAGCAAGCACTCGCAAAATAATAGCGTATGAATAGCAAGTTTGCCGTAATAGGCCTTGGTGTTTTTGGATCAGCGATTGCGCGCAGGCTTGCGCAGCGTGGCGCTGATGTAATGGCCATTGATGAAAGCGAAGAAAAGGTACAGCGCATAGCGCAAGACGTTCCCTTCGCCGTAGCGCTCGATGCAACAAATAAACAAGCGTTGGAAGCACAAAACATCCAAGATATGGATGCCGTTGTGGTAAGTATAGGTTCTAGTTTTCAGGAGATGCTTTTATGTGTGTTCCAATTACAAGAGATGGGAGTGAAGAAAATCATCGCTCGTGCTCAGGGACCGGTACAGCGGAAAATTCTTGAGAAAATGGGCCTTCAGCACATTTTAAGCCCGGAGCAAGAGGTTGCAAACAACGTTGTTGAGCAATTGACCAACCCAGGAGTTCTTATGTGTGTTCAACTACCAGACAACTATGAAATTATTGAGGTTGAGGCGCCAACAAAAATAATTGGCCGCACTCTTGAGGATATAGGATTGCGCAAAAAGTACAACATCAATCTAGTAACGGTTCTTCGAAAAGAAGGCGATGGGCACCATATCAATGGTGTGCCAGGGCCAGATAGTATTGTCAACAATGGAGACATTATCCTTGTTTTTGGGAAGATAAAAGACATTAATCGCTTTATAGAAATCAACGCTTGATGTCCGAACAAAGGCGTATGATCATTACCGGCGTAAGCTCGGGAATAGGATTAGCGATAGCGACTGAGGCCTTACGCTTAGGTTGGTATGTTGACGGTATAGGAAGAAATGCACCGGCGTTACTCACTGAACACGCGCGCGGATCTTTCACCGCATGCGATTTAAGCGACAGAGCAGCTTTAAAAGGTCTTTCACTTGCCACAGAAGAGGTTTACGACTGTACTGTTTTAGTGAACAACGCCGGCACTTTGGGCCCTTTAAAACCCGGACAAAACGCAAGCTGGGAGGAAATCGACCATTGCATTACCCTGAACACGAGTAGCGCTATGTTGTTGAGCGCAAAATTTCTAACGGAAATTGCAGGCGAGAAACAACTTTATTTTACCGGCTCTGGCGCCGCAGAATTTGCCATTGAAGGCTGGAGCGCTTATTGTGCATCAAAAGCAGCTGTGCACATGTACGCGTCGGTACTAGCTAAAGAGCATCCCGATCTGAGAATTCACGCTTTCAGACCAGGAAAAGTAAATACGCCTATGCAGGCGGAGATTCGAGCAACGACTGCAGAAAATTTTCCCGGGGTTGCGCATTTTGTAGAAGAATTTGAATCAGGGAGCCTTGTTCTTCCCGAAACGGTAGCTACATCTTTGCTGCACGTTATAGACAGGAAAGACGAAATCCCAGTTATTTTTAGTACCTCAAACTATACAGTATGAAAAAGACCCTTTTAACTTTTATCACCGCAGGAGCCTTATTGGCGGTATCCTGTACGACCGAGCCTGTTGCTACAGAAACGTTTAACCGCGAAGACGTGGTCGGGGAATGGACAGTAAATCAAGTGGCTTACAGCGGTGAAATGCCTAACCCGATCAACCCATCGGCGCTTATGCAATTTAGCGGCATAGGAACGCAGTTGTATGGAAAAATCAATATTTACGAGATGCCGGATACAGGTAATCTACACGTAGACTTTGTAGCCAATCTAAACACCATTCAGGTTCCGGTTAGCTTGATCAGTGGCGGCACTTGGTACCTAGAGAACAATGACAGCACGCTAGTCCTCGATAACGATAGCGTGAGCTACGCGTTTAAGATGATCAGCGGATTACCAACACAGCAGATTTGGCAGACATCGTTCATGCAAATTCCTGCAGACAGCAGCTATTGGGCGGACATTGATTTAGAATTGACGTTGATTAAATAAGAAACGAATGGCAAGAGTACTCACAGGTATTCAAAGTTCAGGACGCCAGCATCTAGGAAATATTCTAGGCGCAATACGTCCCGCGATAGAAATGAGTAAAGACGCGAAAAACGAGGCGTTTTTGTTCATAGCAGACTTACACAGCCTGACCACAGTAAAGGATCCTGAATTGCGTAAGGAGAATCTTTTGGCCACTGCAGCAGCCTGGCTCGCTTGCGGGTTAGACCCAGAAAAAGTGGTTTTCTATGCGCAGAGCGATCTGCCAGAGTGTACAGAATTAACGTGGTATTTAAACTGCTTTACGCCATACCCCATGCTTGCCAACGCCCACAGCTTTAAAGATAAAAGCGACAACCTCAGCGATGTGAATGCAGGGCTTTTTGATTATCCCGTTTTAATGGCGTCAGACATTTTGTTGTACGATGCGGAGGTGGTTCCTGTTGGGAAGGATCAGAAGCAACACTTGGAGATCACGCGGGATTTAGCCAGTAGTTTTAACCACCGTTATGGGGAAACGTTTGTAGCACCTGAGGCCAGTATTGCAAAATCCGTAATGACTATTCCGGGCACGGATGGGCGAAAAATGAGCAAGAGCTACGGCAACGTCATTGATGTGTTTTTGCCTAAGAAACAACTAAAGAAGCAGGTCATGGGTATCGTAACGGATTCGACGCCGCTCGAGGATCCCAAAGACCCAGAGACATGCCATGTATATGCCCTTTATAAACTGTTAGCCTCATCAGAACAGACGGAAGCGTTGGCCGCGAAATATCGCGAAGGGAACTTTGGATACGGTCATGCGAAAACCGCACTTTTAGAGC
>JAQWJX010000094.1:0-3152 GCA_029248145.1 Schleiferiaceae bacterium
AAGCAAGGTGTGAATGCACCGATGTCAGTTGCACACCAAGTAGCGATCATCTACGTAGGTACAAAAGGAAAATTAAACAAGGTTCCAGTAAACAAGGTAAAGGCATTTGAAAGTGCACTTATCGAATACATGGAAGGAAACAAGAAAGACGCGCTTAATAGCATCGCTGGTGGCAAGTGGACGGACGCAGAGATCGGCGCTATTGAAGCGTCTATTGCGGAAGTATTACCTAACTACGAAGCGTAATTTAACCTCCCTTACGGAAGGAAAAACTAACCTCCTATGGCGAACTTAAAAGAGCTTAGAAACAGAATTACTTCCATTGGTAGTACAATGAAAATCACTTCAGCGATGAAGATGGTGAGTGCTGCAAAATTAAAGAAAGCGCAGGATGCGATTGTTCAGATGCGTCCTTATGCTTCTAAGTTGACTGAAGTTCTTCAGAAGGCATCCAGTACATTGGATAGTAGCGAAAACGCATACGGTGAAGTACGCGATGGCAACCGTGTGCGTTTGGTGGTGATTTCTTCGAATAGAGGTCTTTGTGGCGGATTTAACTCCAGCGTTGTCAAAAAGGCAAAGAGCTATATGGTTGCTAATCCTGGCGAATACACTATTGCTACGGTTGGAAAGAAGGCGCACGATGCGTTTAAAAACGATTCACGCAAAGTAAGCAGCAACACTGCTCTTTGGGACGATATTTCCTTTGAGGGCGCAAAGCAAGAAGCACAGTCGTTAATGGACGGCTTCGTTGCAGGTGAATTCGATAAAGTAGTTATTGTATACAATTCGTTTAAAAACGCAGCAGTTCAAGAGCCGCAGGCAGAGCAATTTTTGCCCATAGCCATGGAAGAGCAATTAGGTACTGAAGAAGTGGTTGATAACACAGAGTACATCTATGAGCCTTCGATGCAAGAAATTTTGGCCGATTTGATTCCTACATCACTCAAGACTCAGTTCTTTGCAGCGCTTCTTGATGCGAATGCATCAGAGCACGGTGCGCGCATGACGGCAATGCACAAAGCAACCGACAATGCAAAAGCACTACAGGGAGATTTGAAGCTCGAATACAACAAGGCACGTCAGGCTGCGATTACCAACGAAATCTTAGAGATTGTGGGTGGTGCAGATGCCCTAGCGGGTTAAGAAACCCTATAAAAACAGTACAACCCGCGGTTTAGACCGCGGGTTTTTTTGGTTAATAGGCTCAATCGAGACAAACGCTGTGGTAAAAGAGACCTAACTAGCAGAAGAATAGAATTTCTGTATATTTTAGAGACTCAAACCATTACCTAAGTACCATGTCACAATCTGAATTGCTCCAAAAGGAGTTTATCAGTGTAGCTGAACTCATGCAGCTTTTTGATATTTCTCGTGCCACTGCACAGCGTTTGCTCAAGTCTGGGGAAGTCGTTAACAGTAAATTAGGAGGAAAGATCATCATACCTACACGCCCACTCCGCGAAAAATTTGGGTTGTAGAAATATCCACAATTAGCCTTTCCGACCTGCGAGTATTGCCTTAATTTAGAAACATGGCAGTCTTAACCATTCGGGTCCGTACTTTTTTATTCATGATGATGATTCTTCTCGTGGCTTTCGTGCTAACGGGAACGTTTTCACTGTACCACTTTAAAGCGGAAAACAAGAATTACCATTACGAACGATTAGAGCGAAAAGCAAAGGCTATTTCTTCACATATCGACTACATCACCAGCGGCTATCAGGGCCTAGAGTTGTCACCAACTCAATGGAAAACAGTACTTGGAACTAGAATGGACGAGATAGGATCCATTCATAAATTAGACCTGGGGCTCTATCATCCGAATGGCGCGCTATTGGCAAGAAGCCATGTGTTTGAAGCGTCCGACGAATTATTTCCATCATGGGTAGAATTAAGCTCACTGACGCGTAAACCGAAATCAGAGTATGCGATAGAAGCAACAGAAGGTTTTTTGATAGGCACAGGAAATATTGTTAGCTCGAATAATTCAGTAGAGCTTATCATACGCGTTCCTTATGCAGTAAACGATAACCTTATTCCTGATGAGGATTATCAGTTCCTCCGTCAGCTGGGCTTTATATACGTCCTCTTACTATTGATAGGGATTGTGCTTGCCTTAATATTGTCTAATTACATCAGCCGAAACATGAGAATCGTTGGGGCGAAGCTGAAGAAGGTTCGTTTGAACCAGAGCAATGAAAAATTGACTTGGCGACACAACGACGAGATGGGTCAATTGATACAGGAATACAACCTGATGGTTGAAAAACTGGAGAAGACGGCAGTTGATCTAGCAAAGAGCGAGCGTGAGAGCGCTTGGAAAGAAATGGCTCAGCAAGTGGCGCATGAGATTAAAAACCCGTTAACCCCAATGAAGCTAACGCTTCAAATGATGCAGCGCGAGAAGGACCTGGACGAACTTCAAGAGATGTCAAAGCATTTGCTCGAAGAGATCGAGGGTTTGACCTCCATTGCAGAGGCGTTCTCAAGATTTGCCCAAATGCCATCGCTGCGTTTGGAAACACACGATATTTCTTATTTAAGTAATCGCGCAATTGCACTGTACAGTGACCGGGGGGTTCAATTCCTTTCAGACGGTCCTGTTTACGCCAGTGTGGATAAAGAGCAATGGTCAAGAATCATTCACAATCTTATTAAAAATGCGTTACAAAGCGTCCCAGAAGACCGTCAGCCAGAGATTGTAGTACGGGTTCAAAAAGAACAAGGTAAAGGCATCATATCGGTCAGCGATAACGGAACCGGTATTCCTGATGAAATGAAAGAACGTGTTTTTGAGCCCAATTTTACAACGAAAAGTTCCGGAATGGGGCTAGGGCTGGCCATGGTTAAAAACCTCATTCAAAACTTTGGCGGAACCATTGCTTTTGAAAACGGGAAACAAGGCGCCGTCTTCACCATTACCATACCTACAAAGCAAAACAACCTATCTTAAAAATGGAAAACGTACAACTTACCATTGTTGATGGCATCGCGGTGTTAGTCATTAACCGACCGAAACAACTCAACGCTTTAAACAAACAAACGTTATCGGAGATTAACGAGGCTTTTGAATCTATGCGAAATAATGATGCCGTTAAGGTGGTTATTATGACTGGATCCGGCGACAAAGCATTTGTCGCAGGTGCCGA
>JAQWJX010000098.1:0-17762 GCA_029248145.1 Schleiferiaceae bacterium
TTACTATCACAAAACGACACGTAACGCTGTGCGCAAACTTCGCGGATCTACTGACGCCACGGAGGCTGCAGAAATGCTCCCACGCGTTACTTCTATGCTTGATCGCTTGGCAAAGCGCAACATCATTCACAAGAAGAAAGCGTCTAACTTGAAGTCAAGCTTAGCTAAGCACGTCGCTGCGCTATAGGCTTTTCTTAACCGTGTAAAGATTCAGTGAGCCCGCTTCCGTAAGGAAGCGGGTTTTTTGTTTTACAGCTCCTCTGACTCCATCGTACTTTCATTCCGACTGCCTCACAAAGTATCTAAGACGAGTAAGGTCTGTTGAAGTGATATAACACCTCTGTCTCTTCAATGATGGCTATTACCAGCGCTGTCTTTTCGCTACCTGCACTAATAGGTGGTGTACAAGGAGTAGGGACAAAAAAAATCCCCGCCGGAGGCGGGGATTAGAAGTGGCCGTTGATACGGTATTTTAATCGGCGTATAGTTCATCGATTTTTGCTTCGTATTTCGCTAGAATCGGTTTGCGTTTCACCTTGAATGTTGGGGTTAAACAACCATTGTCGACGGTAAATTCGTCTGTGTCAATGATTATTTTTTTCACTTGTTCCCATTTGCCAAACCCAGCATTAGCACGTTCGACATCTTGCCAAACACGGTCGCGGACTTGTTGATTAACAGCCATCTCTTCAATGGTTGTATATGTGATGTCATGGCGCGAACACCATTCCTTGACACCGGGCTCATTTAAGATACAGATCGCAGATGGGAATTTGCGCCCTGAACCAATGACCATACTCTGTTCAATCAAATGCGATGCCTTTAGTTCATTCTCGATTAACTGCGGAGCCACATATTTACCTCCAGAAGTCTTAAACATCTCTTTCTTACGGTCCGTGATGCGGATAAAGCCATCTTCTATTACGCCAATATCACCAGTGTGGAACCATTCGCCGGTCATTACCTCTGCAGTGAGTTCCGGCTGCTTATAGTACCCCATCATGATGTTGGGTCCTTTTGCAAGGATTTCGCCGTCTTCTGCAATTTTAGCTTCAACACCATCAATCACTTTACCAACCGCGCCAATGCGAAGCATGCCAGGTTCAGCCGTAGTATTAACAGAAATCACTGGAGACGTTTCCGTAAGACCGTAACCTTCGAGAATGGGTACACCGATTCCATTGAAGAATCGTGCCAATCGCGGTTGCAATGCTGCCGATCCCGAAGCAACAGCTTTGATCTCAGTCATCCCGAGGGCGGCGCGAACCTTACTGAATACCAGCTTGTCCGCAATGCCTAATTTCCACTGATAGAATCCGCCATTTGCTTGTTCTGGTTCCCATTGCAAAGCAAGGCTAACGGCCCACTCAAAGATTTTTGTTTTCAGCCCGCCTGCACTGGTGCCATTAGCAACAATACCGTCAAAGAATTTCTCTAACAGACGAGGGACAGCAGTGAAAATAGTTGGCTGGCAGTAATTTAGATCGGCTTTAATGGTTTCAATAGACTCAGCAAAGTAGATGCTGGCGCCATTGTACATGTATAAGTATTGTATGAACCGCTCAAAGCTATGACAGACGGGTAGGAAGCTTAATGTCTTCGCTTCGCCTTTAATAAGTCCTGGGATACGCGGTGTAGCCGCAATGACATTGCTTACCACATTTTTGTGGCTCAACATAACCCCTTTTGGCAACCCTGTTGTTCCTGAGGTGTAAATGATAGTAGCAAGATCTTCAGGGTTCACAGCGTCACGCGCTTTTTCAACCTCAGCTTGACGTGTTTGATCTGCACCTAGCTCCAACACTTCTGACCAGTGGTTTTTACCCTCGTAGCGTTCAAAAGTATAGACCTTGTTCATGTGCTCACATTTGTCGATAACTGCAGAGACTTTGTCGTAAAGCTCATCGTTGGAGACAAAACAGTAAATACTCTCACTATGATTGAAGATGTACTCGTAATCTGCCTCTGTCATAGTAGGATAGATTGGTACATCAACAGCGCCAATTTGTAGAAGCGCGTGGTCCATAATATTCCATTCGCAGCGGTTGTTGTGCGAAATCAGTGCAACTTTGTCCCCGTGTTTAACACCCAGTTCGAGCAGTGCACGACTTGCTTGGTCTACTGCTTCAATGAATTCTTTTGTGCTATAGGATTTCCATTCTCCACCGACCTTCGAGGTCATCATCAATTTCATTGGAATGTGTTCCAATTGGTAATGGGGAATATCAAATAATCTAGTGGGTTGTTTCATGTTTTTGTACTCTTGGTAAATGTGTGTTTTGCGAAGGCTCAATATAGCAAAAATGTACTATCGACCTTTATTTGAATTACGATCATACAGGACCTCACCTCCAACTATAGTTTTGACCACGTGAGCATTTTCTCGTAGGGCCTGAGAGTGGTTCCATAGATTCGCATTCAAGATGGTGAAATTAGCTTGTTGACCCAAGGCAATACTTCCATAGGCTTCTTCGCCAAAAGCACTGTATGAAGCGCCCGAAGTCATCGCATAAATTGCCATTCCGGGGCTTACGGTTTGGTCCGGTAAAAAGCCGCCATCTGGCCAATGATTCTTATCCTGGCGTGTAGTCGCAGCGAAGAAAGTGGCCAATGGGTCAATGTGTTCGATCGGAAAATCGGTACCGAAAGCTACTCTTTCATTAGAAGCATTAAAAATTCGTCTGTAGCTGTATGCGTGCTGAACACGATGTGATCCTAAACGGTCCTCCACCCAATACATGTCGCTTGTTGCGTGGGTCGGCTGAACGGAAGCGATAATGTTCGGATGGGTATAGAATACGCTATCCTCTGGGGTCATGATTTGAGCGTGTTCCACCCTAAATCTAAGATCCGCTATGGTGTCCAATTGGTTAAAGCATTCCAATAAAACGTGGTGTGCGCTATCCCCAATGGCATGCACACAAAGTTGCCAACCGTTCTCAACGCATCGCTCGCGCAAGTCATTGAGTTGTTCGGGGTTCAGAAGTGGTAGACCGTAATGATCCGGCAAGTCGTGGTACGGGTCGCGCAGTAAAGCGCCTCGCGAACCTAAGGCGCCATCGAGATAAGCTTTGACGCTTTTTACTCTGAGCAGCGGTTTTTCAATAGGACCGTTTGATTCGAAAAACACCAAGTCTTCTTCATTGTTGCTGATCATCGCATTTACAAAAAGATTGAATTGACCTTCCTCTTGCAATGAATCCAATAACAGGATTTGGTTGGTAGTGAGCCCTGCGTCAGTCATTGCAGTAAGTCCATATTTTACTAAACTATCTTGCGCTTGCAGCAAGGCTTCACGCCAATAGCTGTTGGTGAGTTTTGGTAAAGTGACTAAAGACGCTGCATTGTCTACAAGCACGCCGTTCTGAATTTGCCCGCCTTCAATGGCTGTGTTAGGCGAAATGGAAAAGGTGTCGAGCACTGCCTGATTTACCCAAGCTGCATGCCCGTCAATTCGGTTAAGGTAGATGAGTTTATCAGAAAATTTAGCGAGGTCCTGGGCCGTTGGAAAATTTTGTGGTGTCAAATCGTTTTGGTCCCAACCGTTGCCGATAATCCATCGTTTATTGGGATGCCGTGCGATGAAGGATTCAATACGATCTATACACTCTTGCACAGATGAGGCTCCAAAAAGATTAACGGTGCTGAAGGTGCGGGCATATCCGAAAAGATGCCCGTGCGCATCAATGAATCCTGGGTAGAGGTGCTGCCCCTCCAAGGACAGCGTCTTTTTCGCTCTCGGTAATTTCGCACCTCGACTGTGGTCTATTATCGAAACAATTTTAGCGTCCTTGATACCGATAGAATAATTAAGCTGTTCACTGTAACTCCCTGGTTTATCAGAGGGGGTGTGCAATTCGAAGTTCGTCAGTAATAGATCAAATTCCTCAGCTGGGGTACAATTGCTCAGTGTGAAGATGAAGAGAAGGTTATAAACAACAAATCGGATAAATGTGTGGGAAAGATTGCGCATAGAATACAAATGAGTTGGTACAAGAATACCTAAATTTGCTCAAATTCTTTTCAATAATGAACAGCACTGCCGTAGCCACTTTAGATCAGGCTCAAGAAATGGGCCTACGCCCCGAAGAGTTTGATAAAATCAAAGAGATTTTAGGACGCACACCCAACTACCTTGAACTTTCTGTTTATGGTGTAATGTGGAGTGAGCACTGTTCGTATAAGAACTCCATCGTTTGGTTGAAAAAACTGCCGAAAAAAGGCCCTCATATGCTTGTAGAAGCGGGAGAAGAAAATGCCGGTTTGGTAGATATAGGTGACGGATTAGCGTGTTGTTTTAAGATTGAATCACACAATCATCCCTCTGCTGTAGAGCCCTATCAAGGTGCGGCAACTGGGGTAGGCGGTATTAACCGTGATATATTTACTATGGGTGCACGCCCCATTGCGCAGCTGAATTCATTGCGATTCGGTAAGCCTACTGAGGACCGTACAAAATGGTTGGTTAAAGGGGTGAGTAAGGGAATCGGAGATTATGGAAATGCCTTCGGGATTCCCATTGTCGGTGGTGAAGTGTACTTTGACGAATGTTACCACCAAAACCCATTAGTGAATGCTTTCTCTGCAGGTATTGTGGAGGTAGGTAAGCAAATTTCTGCTACTTCTTCAGGCGTCGGCAATCCCGTGTTTATCGTAGGTTCGGCTACTGGGAAAGACGGTATTCACGGAGCATCTTTTGCTTCAAAAGATCTCGATGAAGATTCGGCTGAAGACATTCCTTCTGTACAGGTTGGTGACCCGTTCCAAGAAAAATTGCTTCTAGAGGCCACTATGGAATTGGCAACTACGGATGCGGTAGTTGGGATGCAAGATATGGGAGCAGCAGGGATTACTTGTTCTTCTTGCGAAATGTCCGCAGCTGGAGAACACGGTATGGATATCTGGTTGGATAAAGTACCGCTTCGTCAAAATATGGAACCATGGGAAATCTTGTTGTCTGAATCGCAGGAACGCATGCTGATTGTCGTAGAAAAAGGTAAAGAGCAGAAAGTGCTTGATATCTTCGACAAATGGGATCTAGAGTGTGAAGAGATCGGGGTGGTTACAGAAGGAGGAACAGTAAATTACTACTGGGATGGCGAGCTAATGGGTACTGTCCCAGCAGAAAGTGCTGTTTTAGGTGGTGGCGCACCAGTTTACCACAGAGAGTGGACGGAGCCTGCGTACTATCAAGAATTCAAAAATTTTGACATAGCTGCTGTTCAGGAGCCTGCAGATTTGAAATCGGTTGCGACGAAAATGGTTGCGCTACCAAATATTGCTTCAAAGCGCTTCATTTATGAGCAGTACGATAGTATGGTTGGAACCCGCAACATGGGGACTAACGATCCTTCTGATGCGGGTATAGTAAACATAAAAGGCACGGATAAGGCCTTAGCAATGAGTGTGGACTGTAACAGTAGGTTTGTAAATGCAGATCCTGAAGTGGGATGTGCTATGGCCGTTTCTGAAGCAGCCAGAAATATTACCTGCTCGGGAGGAATTCCATCTGCAGTTACGAATTGTTTGAACTTTGGGAATCCATACAATCCAGAAGTATACTGGCAGTTTGTTGGTTCCATCAAAGGAATGAGTGCGGCTTGTGAAAAATTTGAAACTCCGGTAACGGGAGGGAACGTTAGTTTTTACAATCAAACTCAGATCGGAGATGCCATTGAGCCGGTATTCCCTACACCGACCATTGGTATGATTGGAGTGGTTGAGGATAAAAAGTTCATCACCACATTGAGCTACAAGTCAAAAGGCGATTTGATTTTCATGATTGGTGCCAACCGCGATGATATTTCTTCATCACAGTATTTGGTGAACATCCACGGCATATCGAACAGCTCGACTCCGCACTTTGACCTAGAGGAAGAGTATGCAAATCAAAAGCAAGTTCAGATGCTGATTCGTGAAGGCGTACTCAATAGTGCACACGATTTAAGTGAAGGTGGACTTTGGATTGGCCTATTAGAGAAAGGTTTCGCAAGTGGACTAGGCTTTGATATTACACTACCCGCAGAACATCGAAAAGATGCAGTACTCTTTGGGGAATCTGCTTCTAGAATACTCGTTACTGTGAGTGAGGAAAATAAAGATAAGTTTATCGACTTGATGATGCTGAACGGTTGTGACTTTGACTTATTGGGTCATGTTACAAAAGGAGGTGTGCGCGTCGATGACGAAGATTGGGGTCACGTTAATGATTACCAAGAAATTTACGATAATGCGCTTGGAACTGTATTGAGCGCGTAGATCGAATTACAGGATTAAAAATTTGGACGGCCTTTACTAGAGTAGAGGCCGTTTTCTTTTACGTAGCGTCCTATGCGGTATTCCAGCCCAAAGGAAACTCCAGAGGTGAGCGTTGTGGCAGGTGATATGGGATAATAGATGCTGCCATATAAGGCCCATTTTGGATGTATGACGGATGAAAACCCTAAAGAAGGAGTCATTCCAAATGTATTCGAGCGTTGCTGGCTTATGCGCTCAGCAGTTTGAACGATACCAGCCCCAACACGGATTTCACTCGATAGCGGCTTTAAGTCAAATGCTTTTAGAAGACTAATGCTTCGCCAGTCGTTGTAGACATTCTCTTTCCAAACGCCTCCTCCGTCTGTCAGTCCCTGTACTTCAATATACGTGTTACGAGTTCCTTCGTAGGCTATTCGCGCAGTCACATAGGGAAATCCTCCACCTAGGCTGATGTAACTAAATCGATTGGGTGCCATTTCATTCGAGCCTTGACCATATATAGAAAAGGAGGCGCAGAAGAGAAATAGAACAAGTGCTGTTTTTCGCATTAACCTGTCATTCAGGGAGATGAATGAAGATCTATTTTTCAGTGCTCTATTAGGAGGTCAAATAAGTAAACTTATTAACTATTGATAATATTTGACACAGGTGCGAAAGGTGTTTGCATGCGCTTCGATGATCGTTTTTATCTCAGGACTGTATCCACCGCCCATGTTGATGACCACAGGAACAGCATTTTGGTAACAACGTGAGATTACAGCAATATCACGGTCTTTACAGCCGTTAAGTGTGAGTCCCATGCGCCCGAGTTTATCGCTCTCTAGAACGTCTACACCGCTTTGAAAGAAAACCAATTCGGGATTTACTTTTTCAAAGAGCGCATCCAACGTTTCGTTCAATAAGCTGAGGTAGGTTTTGTCATTAATAAAATCGGGCAATGGAAGATCTAAATCACTGTGTTCCTTGTGGTAGGGATAGTTTTTTTCACCGTGCATTGAGAAGGTGAAAATGCGTGTGTCATCTGCAGCCATGGCAGCCGTTCCATTGCCTTGATGTACGTCAAGGTCGACAACTAAAATACGAGAAACACCACTGTGGTCTAGTGCGTGATGTGCTGCGAGCATGATGTCATTGAGCATACAAAAGCCCTCTCCACGATCGTAAAATGCGTGGTGGGTACCGCCTGCTATATTCAGCGAACAACCGTTTTCAATGGCGAATAATGTATTGTCGATGGTCCCTTGTCCTATGGTTCGCTCGCGCTCAATAAGCTGTGAACTCCAGGGAAAACCAATTTTTCTTTGCGCTTTGCCATCGATGCTTCCGTCCAATAAACTTTGAAAATAGTCTGGACAGTGTGTTCGTAGGATTTGTGTTTCTGAGGCAAGGTTTGGAGCGAAAAAGTTTTCTTGCGTTAAAGTGCCTTCATACAACAATTGCTGCGGCAATAGGCTGTATTTGGACATAGGAAACCTGTGGTTGTCCGGTAAATGATGATGGTAAATGGGCGCCCAGGCGACTTTAATCATGTTATTGCCGCAACACTGCCCCAGTACGTTTGTTCAATTGATCAACAATCCGTTGCACCGTTTTGTCTACTGCTTTATCGTTGAGCGTCTTGTTGGCATCTTGGAAAATCATACCAATAGCATAACTTTTCTTATCTGCTGGAAGTTTATCCCCTTCATATACGTCAAAAAGGAAAACATTGATTAAAAGACCTTTTCCTACCTGTAAAATACAATCCTGCAAATTCTGATACTGCTCAGAACTATCGACTAATAATGCTATGTCACGACGAACAGAAGGAAATTTCGGTAAATTATTGAACAGTGAAGCGCCACGTTGCAATACTAGATTTTTACATTGATCCCAATTGAGGCTCGCGTGAACAACAGCTCCTTTAATGTCAAAGTGTTTTAAAACTTTAGGATGTACCGTACCTAAACAGCCAATAGTAGTTTTTCCCGATTTAAAAACAACATACTCACCATACAGTGAATGTTGCCCAGTAGTAGAGGATACCTACAGCCCTAATCGCCCGAAAAGACTTTCAAGCAGGCCCTTCATCCAAAAATAATTGTTCGGCTGACTTCCGGAGTCCCAGTAATCTTCTCCCTGAGCGCCGGCGGCAAAAAGATCAAGCTGTGTGTTTTCATAATAGCCGTTTGATCCTTTTCCGTAGGTTTTTCCTCGCTCGAAGAATCTTAAGTTCGGCTGCTGTCTCTTTTGATTGAAACTTATCGATTGAAGTCCACCAAACAGAAGGTTGTTACGCATGACATTGAGGTCAAAGCTCAACGGATTGAGCATTTCAATGAGTGACGCAGACACTTCGGGTAGGAGTACGGTGTAGTCTGTTCCTTTAGCCAGGCTGTTGTTCATGATTTCGTAGAAGCCATTTCCTGTCAATTGATCCAGAACGCTACGCTCGATTTTTTCTGGTCGAGGGTCATGTGCTGCAACGCTAATTTGCATTTGATCCGGAACGGGAACTTCATTGAAACCATAGATACGCAGAAGTTCTTCTGCAATATCCACGTCACGAGTAACATCTACTCTGTAGGTAGGAACTAGGATATGCCACGTATCTTCTTGAACAGCCTTGATTTCAAAATCAAGCAATTCAAGAATTTGCGTCATTTTTTCCGCTGTCAATTCAACACCTATGAGCTTTAACACTTTTGTACGGCTGAACTCTAAAGCAACACGTTCAAAATATTCTTGACCTTTATGGTCTCGAGCACTGGCCGTACCTCCAGTTAATTCGCATAGCAAAGCAACGGCATAAGAGTGCGCATCAATGGTTGTGTTTGGATCAACGCCTCTTTCATAGCGGTAACTGGCATCCGAATTTATGGCATGGCGTTTTGCTGTTTTCCTAACGCTAACGCTGTCGAAATAGGCGCCTTCGAGGTAAATATTCTTTGTTTTCTTCGTCACGCCGCTATTAGCTCCGCCCATTACTCCTGCAATGCAAAGGGGTTTAGTAGCGTCTGCGATAATACAGTCTTGCTGGTCTAAGGTGCGCTCTGCTTCATCTAAAGTGACGAGCTTTTCTCCCTCTTTTGCTTTGCGAATGTTGACGGTCTTACCATCAATAGCGTCCGCATCAAAGGCGTGTAAGGGATGCCCAAAGGTGTGTAGTACAAAGTTGGTAATATCAACCGCATTATTTTTAGGCGTAAGACCAATAGCAATCAAATGCTCCTTCAACCAGTCGGGACTTTCTGTGATCGTGACGTTTGAGATAAAAGTACCGTTGTATGCAGGACAGCCATTCTCGTCTTCAATATTTAGAGCGATCGGGTTCGTTGCAGTTTCAGGCGTGGACCCATGCGGCACCTCTAATTTCGGTGCATCATATCCTTTTGTGATCATTGCAGCACGTAAGTCACGAGCTACACCAATGTGTCCCATCGCATCTGTTCGGTTAGGAGTTAAACCTATTTCAAATACGAAATCACTTTCCACGTTAAAAACCGAACTGCATGGTGTTCCGGGAATCAAAGCCGCATCGAGGACTAAGATTCCGTCATGTTCACTACCCAGCCCTAATTCATCTTCAGCGCAAATCATACCTAAGCTGACCTCGCCGCGGATTTTGCCTTTTTTGATTTTTAATTCATCACCACCAGGATACAATAGGCTGCCTACTGTGGCTACGGGGACTTTTTGCCCTGCAGCAACGTTGGGTGCACCGCAAACAATTTGCACGGCCTCTTCCGCTCCTATGTCTACGGTAGTAATTCGAAGTCTATCCGCATTAGGGTGCTGGACACAGGTAAGCACTTCTCCGACGACAACCCCTCTAAGTCCACCAGGAATGGTCTCTACCTCTTCCAAGCCTTCAACTTCTAGGCCGGTGTCAGTCAATAATTCAGAGACGAGCTCCGGGTTGAGATCTATAGGTAAATAACGCTTAAGCCAGCGGTACGAAATCTTCATTGGGTCAAAATTGATTGAATGTCAAAGTTACACTTTGCAAGACAATCGCAAAGGCTTATTTCGTCTGAATTAGAACAGGTTGAAAAGAATGAGTCCATAGATTCCAAACCGCAGAAATCGTACTAACGTAAGCGCTGCGAAATGCTTAAAGGGAAATTGGTTGAGTCCGCAGAGTTGACAAACGATAGGATAGGGTAACGGCGTAAGAGCGGCAAGGATGATTAGCAATCCTCCAAAAGCTCTTAATTGGTCTAAGGTGGATTTGTGCCGCTCTAAAATTCGGTTTTTAATGATGGCTCGAGTGCGTAAAAATCGGCCTATGAAGTAGCTCGCGATTCCAGCGCTGTAACTTAAGGAGGCTAGGAAAAACAACATCCATCTTGGTTTCAGTGTTTCATCGGCCCAAACGATGAGGAGTTCAGGAGTAATGATTCCGAAACTCACTTCACTTGCAAAAAACAGCCCCAACAATACAGGGGTGTTCCATGTGAGTGTTATCCATTTGGCAGCGGAATCTATATCCACGATCCAGGTGTCGAAAGCATAGAATACACCTAGGACTGCTCCAATGGACCCCAAAAATTTCAGAAGGTTTCGTCGCATAAAGGCATAACCGCCTGACCGCTGAAGCAGCCTGTGGTATCCTTTCAAAATGGTGGGTATGCGCTGTTGCATGGGGTTATGATATTCTATTCCAACCCCATTGGTCTTTAAAAAGTTCGATCCAGCGCGATTTTATGCTCTGGTGGTCAGAATGGATCAGTTGGGCATCGTCGCGCAATAATTGTTCCACAACCGCTTTGGTCCAATTCAATATCGGCCCGTCGTTTAATAAGGATGCCAATTTGAATTGAAGTTGCCCACTCTGGCGCGTTCCCATTAAATCTCCTGGACCTCTCAACTGCATATCAACTTCGGCAATTTCAAAACCGTCGCTTGTACGCACCATAGTTTCTAAGCGTGTTTTTGCATCTGAGGAAAGCTTGAAGGAGGATACTAGGATGCAGTAGCTTTCGTCGGATCCGCGCCCGACACGGCCGCGTAATTGGTGTAATTGGCTCAGGCCGAACCGTTCTGCATTTTCAATAACCATAACGGAGGCATTGGGCACATTTACCCCAACTTCGATGACTGTAGTGGCGACCATGATGTTCGCTTTACCCTTTGCAAATCGTTGCATTTCGCCTTCCTTCTCCGCCGCGGACATTCGTCCGTGTACCGCTGCAATCTGGTATTGTGGGCGAGGGAAATCACGCAACAGCTGCTCATATCCAACTTCAAGATTTTTTAGGTCCAACTTTTCACTCTCTTCAATCAATGGAAAGACAACATAAACTTGTCTCCCGGCAGCTATTTCACGCTGCATGAAGCCGTTGAGTTTTAGACGATTTTTATCGAAAAGGTGTAGGGTTTTTACTGGCTTACGTCCCGGTGGCAATTCGTCAATACTACTAATATCGAGGTCTCCATAAACCGACATAGCAAGCGTACGCGGTATGGGCGTTGCCGTCATCACTAAAACGTGAGGCGGGTGTTCGTTCTTTTTCCAAAGTTTCGCCCGTTGGGCAACACCGAAGCGGTGTTGTTCGTCAATGACTGCTAGTCCAAGGTTGGCAAATTTTACGGTGGGCTCGATCAGGGTATGCGTTCCAATGAGGATTTGTAAACTTCCTTCTTTCAGCGCAGTGTGTATCTCAGCGCGACGGGCCGCCGGAGTGGAACCGGTCAATAATGCGACCGAAATACCTGCAGGATCGCAGAGTTCCTTTAGTCCGTTGTAGTGTTGTGTCGCTAAAATTTCAGTTGGAGCCATAAGCGCCGCTTGGTAACCATTGTCTATAGCTAGAAGCATGGCGAGTAAGGCGACTATGGTTTTTCCTGAGCCCACATCGCCCTGAACCAATCGATTCATTTGAGCACCAGTTCGGACATCCCCTCGAATTTCTTTCACGACACGTTTTTGAGCTTGAGTCAATTCAAATGGGAGGTGGTTATTGTAGAAATTGAGAAATACCTGACCAACTTCCTTAAATGCATAGCCTTTAATGGCTGTTTTTTGACGTAGTTTATTGCGCTGTTGGGTCAGTTGAAGAAAGAAGAACTCCTCAAATTTAATTCGCTTTTTTGCCGCCTCAAGATGCTGTACAGAAGGAGGGAAGTGAATCCAATTCAGCGCTTGGATTCTACTAATTAGTTGATGTTTTGTACGAAAAGCCTCAGAAAATGTTTCCTCAATTTGGTCCAAATCTTTTTTGAGTACCTCCTTCATCACCCGCGCAATACCCTTCGAGTTTAGGCCACGTTTGGTTAATTTTTCCGTGGTGGAATACACAGGCTCAACCGCAGAAACTTCAATTTCTGAGGGCGAATAGATTTCCGGGTGTGGCAAGCTCTTTTTACCGTTGAAGTCGTTGATTTTTCCATAAACAACGATGGGAGTATTCGGCTTGAGGCTTTTCTTGACCCACTTTGCACCTTTAAACCATATTAATTCGATGAAGCCTTTCCCGTCAGTAAATGTTGCGACTAAGCGTCGTTGCCGGGGAGCACCCAGTTCATCAATTTTTACGATTTGACCCTTGATCTGTACTTCGCCGCTGTGGGCGTGCAGTGAACCTATGGTATGGAATTGGCTCTTATCCACGTAACGAAAGGGATAATGCTCCATGAATTGCGCTATGGTCCGTATGCCGAACTCTTCTGTGAGAAGGGCCGCGCGGTCTGGACCAATTCCGGGTGCATAGACTATAGGGCTTTGGGTAGTGCTCATCGTTGTAAAAGTAAGTATCTTTTGCCCCACGAAAATGCAAAACCAAGGGACAAATATCTTTAGACTCGTTACGTTGCTCGCGGACAGCGCCTTATTATTAGTGCTATTTGCGGTGATCGGCTATTGGCGTTTCGATGACTTACGCATCGCGAATCCGGAGTATTACAACTACTATTTGCAACTGTTAGTTTTAACGGTTGTCAGTTGGTATGCAGCTGGACGTTGGTCGGGAATTTTTAGCTATACGAGCGGTCTAGAGCAACGCAATGTGACGGCAAATGTGTTGCGTGCTGCTTTGGACCAATTCGCCATATTGGCCATTATTGTCGTCGGTTTAAAAGGTTATTATTACAGTCGTGTTTTCCTCGCGACGTATTTCATATTACTGTATGGTCTTGCATGGCTCTACCGTCTACTCTTAGTGCACTATTTGAGAAATCAAATGGCCCGGGGCAAATGGCAAAGGACCTATGTTTTAGCCGGAACACATGCTACAGCAGAAGCCTTAGCGAAACTTACAGAATTGCGCCCAGAGTTGGGTTGGTCCTACCAGGGTACTTTTGACGGTAAAACGAAAACAGTTGATGAAGTCATCTGCGCGCATGCTCCGGGTACATCTGATTACGAAGCCGCTGCAAATTTTGCCTTAAACGCAGGTTTGCGCTTTCGGTTCCTACCAGATATGGGCCCAAATTATGCCGGCCAGATGTTTTTAGAAAACCTTGAAGGAATACCGCTTTTTTCACAACGTCGCGAGCCACTCTCTAACAGGACTAATGCCTTTATTAAACGCATGTTTGACGTCCTGGTTTCGCTCATCTTACTTATTGCAGTGGGGCTTTGGTTGTTTCCGTTGTTAGCGATTTTGCTTTCATTAACCGGAGCAGGTTCGCCCCTTTTTAGCCAGCGCAGAGAAGGGCTATCCGGAAAGCCTTTTACCGTCTTGAAATTTAAAAGCATGAACGACGAAGGCGAGAGTAATTTCTTGCAGCGCTGGATGCGAAAAACGGGCTTAGATGAATTGCCTCAATTGTTCAATGTACTCTTAGGTCAAATGTCAATGGTCGGGCCGCGACCGCATACGGCAGGGGATGGGGCCAACTATGCTGCATCTGTGGCATCGTATAAGATTCGATATTGGGCAAAGCCGGGGCTTACCGGTTTGGCGCAAGCCCGTGGCTTGCGTGGTGGAGGTGCTGCAGCACGCCCAGGAATGCTCGAGGAGCGCATCAGAGCGGATGTCTACTACATTGAACATTGGTCACTAGTCTTAGATCTACGCATAGTCATAGAAACGGCCGTGCGCACGTTATTCGCACCGGCAACTTTACATTCAAAATAAAGATGAAATACCCCAATCTTCTTAATCGATTCCAAACCTACGTTCAAATAGATACGCAGAGCGATCCTCACAGTTCCTCTGTGCCGTCCACAGAAAAGCAGAAAAATTTAGCTCGGGTGCTCGTAAAAGAGTTAAAGGATATGGGTATTGTAGATGTGCACATGGACGATTTAGGATACGTTTACGCTACGGTACCTGCCTCGCCGGGTCATGAAAATGCGTCCGCAGTTTGTTTTTGTGCACATATGGATACTTCGCCGGAATATTCTGGGGCTGGAGTGGTTCCCACGTTGCATCAAGATTACGACGGGGGTGAGTTGAAACTCCCCATGGACAATATTGTCATTTCACCCAACGATTTCGGTGCCTTAAAGGAAATGAAAGGTCATACGATTGTTACATCAAACGGTGCGACATTGCTAGGTGCTGATAATAAAGCAGGTGTGGCAGAAATCATGACTGCTGTGGAGGTGCTGGTGAAATCGGATGTGCCGCACGCGACGATGAAGGTACTGTTTACACCGGATGAAGAAATTGGTCGTGGTGCCGACCATGTAGATTTGGAAAAATTAGGTGCCCTATTCGGGTATACCATGGACGGTGCGACCAAAGGCTCTATAGAAGACGAAACCTTCTCAGCAGATGGTGCCACTATTGTATTCCGAGGTGCAAACACGCATCCCGGTTTTGCATTTAAGAAAATGGGGAATGCGGTGAAAGCGGCAGGTGTGTTTTTAAGTCTTCTTCCGCGTCAAGAGTGGTCTCCAGAATCCACTAAAGGTGAAAAAGGATTTGTCCATCCGTATGAGATAACCGGCGGTGTTGAAGAAGTTCGTATCACTATGATACTTCGCAGTTTCGATGCCGTAGAGCTTGAAGATTATGCAGCACTTTTAAATGCATTGGCAAAGCAAGCGTCTAAGGCAGTGAAACGCACCTCCTACGAGATTGAAATTTCTGAGCAGTACAGAAATATGAAAGAAGTGTTGGACCAGCATCCCCAGGTAGTGGGTTATGCAGAGCGGGCTATTGAAGCCTGTGGCTTGCCGGTTCGCAAATCTAAAATTCGCGGGGGTACAGACGGTTCGAAACTCAGTTTTATGGGTTTGCCTTGTCCCAACGTCTTTGCTGGTGAGCATGCATTCCACAGTCCGTATGAATTTGTCAGCTTACAGGATATGGAAAGCGCCACCGATGTGATTGTTAAAATTTTAGAGCTTGTGGCTCTAGATCACGCATAAAAAAAAACCGCCAATGGGCGGTTTTTTTCTAAAGTTAGCCTCTCTTGGCGTATGCTTTGTTCAATGCATCTGCAAGTCTCACACCGCCCTGTGCCAATCGTAAATGAAGTAAGTCGCTGTGGTCATAAATGTAGCGGTACCCTAATTTTTCAGGATCATCGAATGCGTAGCACTGATCCCTCAGGATGACACTTTCTTTCACCCAATCTTTAACGGTTGAATTCTTCCACGATTCGATATCAGCGGCTACCCGGGTAGACATCACCCAAACGCTGTACTCAGTGTAAGACATGCTCCAATAGTCAATCATCCCGCTATCCCATACGCGGTGAAGATTCGAGTTTTCCCAAAAGAACTTTACTTTAATCTTGTTTCCGCCCATATCCGTGCCATTTCCGCAATGGAGCGGTTGGTGTACATCACCTATCAAATGGGCCAACGTTTTCAGTGCAAATGCTTCATTAACGCTAAATTTCCCAGTTTCAATTTCACGCAAGAATTTCTCGATTCCTTCCCAAACATCACCGCCCTCAGGATGTACATGTCCATCCACTGCGTCTGCATTCGTGATGGTACAGTAGTGGTATGGCTTGAGGCTATCGTAGGCGTGGTCACTTTTAATAAAGTCCATCCAATTTGCTACCTGAGCGAGATCTTCGCCGCCCAATGTTTCCAAAATATGAGCACGTACATCAGGATTCAAATGATCCATTGCGATGTGTCCAATAATTCTATGCCCGGTTAATCCCCATGAAAACGCGGTTAATGAGCTTAATACAAGCGTTAGAGAAAGTAGTTTTTTCATTATAGAGCAGATGAAGGTTTAAAGTAGCCTATGATACGATCGTATCGTAATCCCATGCCACGATTGTACATAATTAAAGTATAATCGTTTTTAGTTTGCCAATGTGTACCTTCAGTAAGGACGGTACTAACACCTCCGTCCTCTCGTGGGTGTGCAAATACGTAATTATAATAGCCCTGCTTTAAGAGCACTCTGCCCGTGTAGGCCTGTTTGTTGTAGTCGTAGGGAAGTTCAAATTCCGGGTCCAATTTCCAATTACTTAATTGTCCATAAACATATACCGGAACTTCCAATTCTGGGCTCTCTAGAAAGAAATCTACCCAACAATAATCACCCGCTAAATCTGGATTCCCCACATCTGCTCGTTGAATTAAACGACGCCCGTTGATGTCATTCTGAAAGCTGTATACAGCGATACTTCGGTTCTTTTTTTCTTCCAAATACACCGACCAGCAGGTATCGAGTTGCGAAACTTTTACACCCATACCCACCTGATTGAGTCGCTTGGTATCAAAAGAATGGAATTCGACACCCCCTTCAAAAGCATATTCACCTAAGAAATTGTATTCCAACATACCGTCATTAATAAAGGTAGGTTTTAAGCGGTTCAATGCGTTGTCCCATCGTCTGTTCTGCAAAATGCTCAAATCCAAGTCTTGGAAATAATCTTGAATGGGGTAACCTGCCAAAGCAACTTTTGCATTCACCATTTGCTCGCTCGAAAAACTAGTCAGGTCGGTTGCGCGCAAAACTTGAACGGAAGGCAGGACCAAATCTTCGTACACAATGAACCGGCGTCGTATAATGAGGTCGGTTGGATCGTCATTTTGATAGACCTCTAGGACATAATTGCCACTAATGCGCGGACGAGCATTTGCATTTGGGATGCGAAGCGTGTAATGGGTGTAAGGAACGAAAGTACCAACGCTGATTGCGAAGTCGTTGATGTAATTGCCATCGAAACCGTCGAGGTATTGATTGATCAACAAGTCGGATTTTTCCCAATCCTTCGTGCAATGGAAAATCTTGTAGGCATAATTGTTCCATTCGTATGCCATGTCGTCAAAACTGAATTCAAGACCGTTTTTTACGCCCAATTCATAGGCGGGAAAGTCTAAAGGTGCTCCAACAGGAGCGATTTGTACCGTTTTGAGGTAATCATATGCTACAGTATCGCGCAATACCTGACCCTTCAGGAGGCTTGAAATCAGTAGGATGACAAAAATCACCGACTTGTTAACACACATATTCATAAATATTGGTGTCTAAGGTACAATTAGTCTCGAATTCTTAAGGCTAAATGAAACACGTATCCTAATTTTGCAACCCAAAATCATCTTATAGTACGATGTCTCAAACCTTTAAGATTCGCAAGGGTCATGATATTAAGTTAGTCGG
>JAQWJX010000104.1:0-12298 GCA_029248145.1 Schleiferiaceae bacterium
ATACTAGTTGTCTCTACCCCTAGTTGATTAATGGTCGCAATTACGACTACCGCTTGAAGTGCAATTTTTAAGAAACTCTGAAGAAATGTGGTAAGACTGGCATCGACATCTCTTAGCGTCAACGCTTTCGTAACGGCACGCATCATGACCTTCACCACGCGCATGCCTATCCAGAATATAACGATGGCAAGAACGAGCTGCTTCGCCCATTCGAATGCATTTACTTTCAATGCATAAAGCATTCCTTCAAATTCTTCCATGACTCTATTTTTTCCGTGCTACGGTAAATTCCAACAACGATTCAAAAGAATCGCGTACAGCACTTTGTGGAAAGGTAAAAAGAAGTTCTTTCGCCTTTGTAATGTGCTCCTCCATTTTAGAACGCGCATAGTCCAATCCTCCTGAATGTCGCACAAAATCAACTACTTCTTGCACTTTTTTAGGACGATCGTGGTGCTTTTTAATAGTTTTGATAATGTATTTACGCTGTTTTGGTGCAGCTTCTTTCAACGCATGAATCAAAGGCAAAGTCATCTTCTGCTCCTTAATATCAATCCCTGCAGGTTTCCCCGTAAGATTGACTTTTTCAAAATCGAACAGATCGTCTTTTATCTGAAAAGCCAATCCTAAGTGACGACCTATGTCACGTAATTTTGAAATGCTCGGGGGATCGGCCTCAACGCTGGATGCTCCAACAACGCAACAGGTTTCTATTAGTGAGGCTGTCTTTTGTTGGATTACATCATAGTAGACCGCTTCAGTAATGTCCAATTTTCTCGCTTTTTCAATCTGAAGCAACTCCCCTTCACTCATGGCCTTTACCGCGCCACTAACATGCTCGAGTAAGGCGTATTCCTTGGTTTCAACCGCCAGTAGTAATACACGGGATAATAAATAATCCCCTATTAAAACTGCGACTTTATTCTTCCAAAGCGCATTAATACTAAAAAACCCGCGACGCATATCTGAATCGTCTACAACATCGTCATGTACGAGCGTAGCTGTGTGCATCAGTTCTATTAACGAGGCGCCCCGATAGGTGCTTTCATTTACTTCACCTAGTAATTTCGCACTTAGAAAAACAAGTATAGGACGCATTTGCTTCCCCTTCCGTTTTACCATGTAGCCCATCACCCGATCTACAAGTGGGACCTTCGAGCTCAAATGCGCTTTGAACTTAGGCTCGAAACGTTGCATTTCCTCTCGAATAGGTGCCTTGATGTCTGCCAATTTCGCCATTAGTTCCAGCCGTTTTCTTTACAGACCTGTTCGTAGGCTTTTTGAACATTCAAGAAGGTTTCTTTCGCAGCGGTCTGTGCTTCCTCGCCTGCGCCAACTAGACGGTCCGGGTGGTATTTCAACGCCATTTTACGATACGCTTTCTTTACCTCAGCTTCCCCAGATCCCTTTGCTACCTCTAAAACTTTATACGCCCAATCCGCATCTTGACCTTTGTGGAACATCGCTTGGATAGAAGCAAAGTCATAGGCATTGATTCGTAAATTTCTAGCAATACGCTTTATCTCCTCTAACTCACTAGGATGCAAATAACCGTCGGCTAACCCCAGCTTGAATAAAAAATGAATCAACTGTAGCCGTGTGCTATGGGTCGTGAAACTATTGATTTGTCCGCAAACCTTAGTCAAAGGAATGGGCTGGTCTACAATCTTTTTAAATACTTTGAAACTCTCATTGGCTTTTTCCTTTCCGAACATACCAACGAACTGTTGACGCACAAAGTCCAATTCGCTTTGACTTACTTTGCCATCAGCCTTAATAACTCTGGCAGCTAAAACCAATAATGAAATATGAAAATCACTGGGCGATCCTTGGCGCTGTGAAGTTGCGGACCACTGGCCACCAGCACGTCGAGGCTCCGGACCATCCGCACCAACCAATTCGTGCAACATATTGCCTAAGGCTACGCCGAGAAGTGCCCCAATAGGCCCTCCTAAACTCCAGCCGAGGCCACCCCCGAAAATTTGAAATAGTCGTTTCATTCGCGACCCAAAGATAGGTTACGTGAACGTCTTCAATGGCGAAGAGTAAATAAAATCAAGTAGCGAAAATCGCAAGCGCTGATATCCCCGCTATGATGAGAATAACTAAGCCTATCTGAGCGTAAAGTTGCGCTTTTGTCATTCTCGCTTCAGGGGCTCGTTTACCCGCTCCCGCGGACCGCGTTTTCCGAGCATCTCGCTGTGGTGCTGCAATATTGGACATAAACGTTGGGTAGGTTGTGTTCCTTATGAAGATAAGGAATTCTATAGGATCTAACAAATTCAATTTACCCACAATACTATCGTAAACAGACTCTTAACCCCTAATTAGTCTCGATTTAGACTCGTTCAAAAAAATCAAAAAAAAATCCCAAACGCAACGTTTGGGATTTTCTAAACATCATTTCTGCTTTATTTATGAGCCACAAGAGACGCAATCGTCTGGATTCTCAATAGAACAAGCAATTTTTTCTTCTGCTGTCACTTCTTCTTTCATAGAAGCGATGGCAGCTTTTTGCGCTTCAACTCGCGCTTCAATTTCAGCTGGAGCAGCATCAGCTTCTGATGAAGCTTCTACTTTCTCCGAAGTTGCAGTATCTGAAACACCGGGAGCCATATCTGTCTGTGCGTTCTTTTTCACAGTGAACTTAATTGCAGAAGAAGCGGGCTTAGAACGCAAGTAGTACATGCCTGTTTTCAATCCTTTCTTCCAGGCATAGAAGTGCATGGATGTCAGTTTACCCATGTTCGGGGCTTCCATGAATAAATTAAGACTTTGGCTTTGATCGATAAATATTCCTCGGTCAGCTGCCATATCTAAAATATCACGCATGGAAATTTCCCACACCGTTTTATAAATGGCCTTTAAGTTTTCCGGCACCCCTTCAATGTGTTGTACTGAACCGTTTGAGGCCATGAGTGCATTCTTCATGTCATCGTTCCACAATCCCAAATCAATGAGGTCATGCAACAGGTGTTTGTTGACTACAATGAATTCTCCTGAGAGTACGCGACGGGTATAGACGTTTGAAGTATATGGCTCAAAACACTCGTTATTTCCTAAAATTTGCGAGGTAGATGCCGTTGGCATAGGTGCCATCAAAAGAGAGTTTCGAACGCCATGCTCTTTTACTTCGCCACGCAAAGTTTCCCAGTCCCAACGACCACTCAACTCCCCATCTTTTACATCCCAAAGGTTGTGTTGGAATTTACCTTTAGAAATCGGGGAACCTTTGTAAGTCTCGTATGGACCGTCAACTATTGCCTGGTCTTTTGACGAGGTAACCGCTGCATAATACATGGTTTCGAAAATGTCCTTATTGAGTTGTTTCGCCTCTTCCGAATCAAAAGGTAAACGCAACATAATGAAGGCATCAGCCAAACCTTGTACACCTAGACCTACTGGACGGTGACGCATGTTTGAATTCCTTGCCTCTACCACCGGATAATAGTTGCGATCAATCACCTTATTCAGGTTTTTGGTCACCTTGTAAGTCACATCAAATAGCTTATCGTGATCGAATGTTCCGTCTTCAGTTACGAACATTGGCAAGGCTATAGAAGCCAAATTACAAACCGCAACTTCATCAGGAGAAGTGTATTCTAGAATTTCCGTACACAAGTTAGAAGAACGTATGGTACCTAGATTCTGCTGGTTCGATTTCAAGTTAGCCGCATCTTTGTAAAGCATGTACGGCGTTCCTGTTTCAATCTGACTTTCCATGATTTTCGACCATACCTCGCGTGCTTTCACAGTTCTACGACCGCGACCTTCACTCTCGTATTTCGTATAAAGCGCTTCGAACTCTTTACCGTGGCAATCGAAGAATCCTGGACACTCGTTTGGACACATCAATGTCCATTCCTCGTTCTTCTCAACACGCTCCATGAATAAATCTGGAATCCACATTGCATAGAACAAATCACGCGCACGCATTTCCTCTTTTCCGTGATTCTTTTTCAGATCTAAAAATTCGTAGATATCCGAGTGCCATGGCTCAACGTAGATTGCAAAAGACCCTTTACGCTTACCACCTCCTTGATCAACATAACGTGCAGTATCGTTGTACACTCGTAGCATTGGAACAATACCGTTTGACGTCCCGTTGGTACCGCCGATGTACGAACCCGTTCCTCGGATGTTGTGGATGCTTAGTCCAATACCACCTGCACTTTGGGAAATTTTAGCCGTCTGTTTCAGTGTATCATAAATACCATCGATACTGTCATCCTTCATCGTAAGCAGGAAACATGAGCTCATCTGAGGCTTTGGAGTACCGGCATTGAACAACGTAGGGGTTGCGTGGGTCATGTACTTTTTACTCATGAGCTCATAAGTCTCAATGGCACTTTCAAGATCATCCTTGTGAATACCAATACTCACGCGCATCAACATGTGCTGCGGACGTTCAACGATCTTGCCGTGCATACGCAGCAAATAAGAACGCTCTAGCGTCTTGAAACCGAAGTAGTCGTAGCTGAAGTCTCTGTCATAAATCAACTGAGAGTCCAGAAACTCAGCATTTTTCTCGATGATTTCGAAAACATCATCAGCAATTAAAGGAGCTGGTTTACCTGTCTCTGGATTGATGTATTCGTACAATCCCTGTACCGTCTCAGAAAAGCTCTTTTTGGTGCTTTTATGGAGGTTGCTTACCGCAATACGCGCTGCGAGATTGGCATAATCCGGGTGCTTAATGGTCATTGAAGCCGCAGTCTCAGCAGCCAGGTTATCCAATTCCGAAGTAGTTACTCCATCATAGACACCGTCAATAACTCGTTTTGCTACAGAAACAGGATCAACATATTCGCTGAGTCCATAGCAGAGCTTTTCAATTCTCGCCGTGATTTTGTCAAATTTAACCGCTTCTTTACGGCCGTCTCGTTTTAATACGCGCATCATGGTATTGTTCTTTCTTGTGTTGTGTGTAAGTCTTCTTAGAAGTTCATTGCGCCAAAGGCGTCATCAATGTTGTGGTCCGATTGTTCTTCACCAACGCCCGCTTTCTTGTATTCAGAAACGCGCTTTTCAAAGAAATTGGTTTTTCCTTCCAATGAGATCATGTCCATGAAATCAAAAGGATTGGCGGTGTTGTATACTTTCGGACAATTCAAAGTTTCTAGGAGGTGATCCGTAACAAACTCTAAATATTCCGCCATCAGTTTAGAATTCATTCCAATCAGGTTCACAGGAAGAGATTCAGTAATAAACTCACGCTCAATCTCTAAGGCCTCTGAAAGGATTTGCATAATGCGCTCCTGAGGTACCTTATTTACTAGGTGGTTGTTGTGCAAATGACATGCAAAGTCGCGGTGCAAACCTTCATCACGTGATATGAATTCATTGGACGTCGCCAATCCTGGCAGAAGTCCGCGTTTTTTCATCCAGAAAATAGAACAAAACGCACCAGAGAAGAAAATTCCTTCGACCGCTGCAAAAGCGATCAGTCTTTCCGCAAACGAATCTGACTCAATCCAACGCAAAGCCCAATCTGCTTTCTTCTTGATGGCTGGGAAACGCTCTAGTGCATTAAACAGTTCGTCCTTTTCGCTATCATTATCAACTAGCGTATCAATCAAAAGCGAATACATCTCACTGTGGATGTTTTCCATCATGATTTGGAATCCATAGAAGAATTTAGCCTCTGAATATTGTACTTCATTCACGAAATTCTCCGCAAGATTTTCATTCACGATACCGTCCGACGCTGCAAAAAATGCTAGAATATGTTTTAAGAAATAACGCTCATCGTCTGAGAGTTTTTTCCAATCTACAACGTCTTGATGTAGATCAATTTCTTCCGCTGTCCAAAAAGAAGCTTCCTGCTTTTTGTACCACTGCCAGATGTCATCATGCTGGATAGGAAAGATGACAAACCTGTTCTTATTTTCCTGAAGGATGGGTTCTTTATGCATGGCTGCAATTATTAGTCGTCGTTAGGGCCGATTAAATAATTATAATCAGCTTAAAATCAATTAATTAAACTAGTGCTTATGGCGCGGAGTAGGCACTGGTGCTCGCTTGCATTAGCGAACGGCCTATACAAACATGGCTCGTATTTGAAGGAATATCAAGAAAGTCAAATCAGGTTTTTACCACAGTTATTAACAACTCTTTTTGGTATCAAAAATGAATCATTGGGACTCCCCATTCGGCTTCAGCGACCCCTGTGAGTATTTAACACTAAATCCAAAAAGTATTTTCAATCAAGATCCTGCTAAATGCGCAGCCACTTCCTCGAGCTCGTCGTAAAATGCAGGGCCATATTTACGAATCAGTGGTTCTTTTAGGAAGCGGTACACCGGTACCTTTAATTCTTCTCCCAAGGCACAAGCATCACTACAAATAGACCAACGATCGTAGTTCAATGCTTCAAAGTCTGTATACCGGGCGATTCGAATGGGATACAAATGACAAGAAATAGGTTTTTTCCAATCCACGACGCCGTCGTTATACGCCTGCTCGATCCCGCATTTCGCTGTACCGTCTGGATCAAAAACTGTGTAAGCACACTCTTTTCCATCATTCAGAGGCGTCTCGAGCTCGCCTATGCCAGCCACACTAGTTCCTTGGTTTTCAATGGATTTTCGACCTTTTTCGGTCAGATAATTACGGACTTTAGGATAGATTTTCTCGAGTATTTCCGCCTCCTCAGGCTCGACAGGAGCACCTGCATTACCTTCCACACAACAGCCGCCTTTACAGGCGCTGAGGTTACAGACAAACTCCTTTTTAAAGAGTTCAGACGAAAGCAACTTGTTACCAATTTCGATCATAACACAAAGCTAGTTCAGTAAAGGGATGGTCAGCTAAGAGAAACGCGCTAATTTTGCACCAAATACTAACCGCATGGGATTTAACTACAACGACGCGCTCAGCGCGTTCCTCATACTGTTCGCCGTCATAGATATTTTAGGAAGTATTCCCATTATCGTCACGTTGCGAAAAAAAGTGGGGCAAGTACAAAGTGAAAAAGCGACTTTAGTTGCCGGTGCGATCATGATTGTTTTTTTATTCCTTGGGGAACGAATATTACACCTCTTAGGCGTTGATGTTCAGAGCTTTGCTATCGCTGGTAGCTTTGTATTGTTTTTCTTGGCGTTAGAGATGATTTTAGGCATAACCCTTTATAAAGAGGAGTCTCCCAACACCGCAAGTATAGTACCTATAGCCTTTCCAATGATCGCTGGCGCAGGAACCATGACTTCATTAGTCTCTCTTCGTGCGGAATTTGCCAATATCAATATCATCATCGCGATCGTCTTAAATATGATTGTCGTATACGCTGTTTTAAAAAATACGGAACGAATAGAACGAATCTTAGGAAGCGGTGGACTGAGTATACTTCGAAAAGTTTTCGGTGTTATCTTGCTCGCAATTGCGGTGAAACTCTTTTTCGCCAACCTCATCCCCTTGTTACAAAACGCATAATATACCATGTCTGACGACCAGTTTAAAAATGTCATTGCCCACGCCAAAGAGTACGGGTTTATCTTTCAAAGCAGTGAAATTTATGACGGCCTAAGCGCTGTTTACGATTACGGCCAGAACGGAGCACTCCTTAAAAATAATATCAAAGCCTATTGGTGGGGATCAATGGTGCAAATGCATGAAAATATCGTGGGAATTGATTCCGCCATTTTTATGCATCCTACGACCTGGAAAGCTTCAGGGCATGTCGATGCTTTTAATGACCCGTTGATTGATAATAAAGACAGTAAAAAGCGCTACCGGGCAGACGTGTTGATTGAAGATCATGTCGAAAAAATTCGCCAAAAGATTGAAAAAGAAGTTGGCAAAGCAGCTAAGCGTTTCGGTGACAGCTTTGAACGCGCGCAATTTGAATCTACGAATCCACGTGTAGTCGGTTACCATGAAAAAATTCGCTCCATTATGGACCGCTTTGTAAAATCCATGGAAGCTGAAAATCTCGCAGATGTCAAACAGCTTATTGAAGACGAACAAATTAAATGTCCGGTGAGTGGCTCTATGAATTGGACCGATGTGCGCCAATTCAACTTAATGTTTGGCACTCAAATGGGGTCCGTAGCCGAAGGTGCTTCAACTTTATACCTTCGCCCAGAGACCGCCCAAGGCATTTTCTTGAACTATCTAAACGTTCAGAAAACTGGCCGCATGAAAATACCGTTTGGAATTGCCCAAATCGGGAAGGCATTTAGAAATGAGATTGTTGCACGTCAATTCATATTTAGAATGCGCGAATTTGAGCAGATGGAGATGCAATTTTTTGTTCGCCCTGGTACGGAAATGGAATGGTACGAAACATGGAAGGAAAAGCGCCTTGCCTGGCACAAGAGTTTAGGTATTGATGCAAGCAATTACAGGTTTCACGATCACGAAAAACTAGCACATTATGCCAACGCAGCCGCTGACATTGAATTTAAGTTTCCATTTGGCTTTAAAGAATTAGAGGGTATTCATTCGAGAACTGACTTTGACTTAAAACAGCACGAGGAATTTAGTGGTAAAAAATTACAATATTTCGATCCTGAGTTGGGTGAAAATTATGTGCCGTACGTCGTTGAAACCTCGATAGGTCTGGACCGAATGTTTTTGGCAATTCTATCCAATAGTCTACAAACGGAAAAATTGGAAGACGGTTCAACACGCACAGTAATGAACATTCCTGCATTCTTAGCCCCTTACAAAGTAGCTGTTTTGCCGTTATTGAAGAAAGATGGGCTTCCCGAAAAAGCACGTCAGGTAATGAATTCGTTGAAATTTGATCATATGGTTAAATACGACGAAAAAGATGCAATAGGAAAGCGTTACCGTCGCCAAGACGCGGCCGGAACCCCTCTTTGTGTTACGGTAGACCACCAGACTCTTGAAGACAACACATTGACGGTCCGATTTAGAGATACGATGGAACAAATCCGTATACCAATGGCGGAATTAAGTGCCCTGGTTACTGAAAAAGTATCCTTGAGCGCACAATTTTCAAAACTTTAATGACAAATTAATTGTAGACATTTGATTTTCAGTTAATTTTCCACTGTTTATAAACTAAAATCATTCGCAAAATGAAAAAGGTACAATTATTTGCTGCTGCTGTTGTTGCTGTTGCAATGACTGCGTGTGCAGCTCCTGCTGAAGAAGCTGAAGTAACGGAAGAAGTCGTAACAGAAGAAGTCGTAGCTGAAGAAGTGGCTGAAGAGGTTACTGAGGAAGCTGATACTACTGCTGAAGAGGCTACTGAAGAGGTTGCAGAAGAAGCAACTGAAGAAGCTGCTGCAGACGAGCACGAAGGTCACGACCACTAGGAAGTAACCGCGCTTTAAAGCCTAAGAAAATCCCATTACCGCTTGTCGGTGGTGGGATTTCTTATTTCAAAGCAGCCGATGCAGAACGTACAACTTCTTTTAAAACGGAATCGTCAGTACGAAGTACATTTCTATATGCATCGAAACCCCAAATATTCTTAGCGTATGCTGCCTTTAAAAGGAATCTGATTTCTTTGATATCTACGCTCGATAAATCTTCCAACACCAGACCATAGCTTCCATATTCCAGAAATGAATAGAGTTGCATGTCCGAGAGTTCAAAATCGGTCACGAATCTATCAAACGTCCACAGTTGAAAATCTACACGCTGAGCATCTATCTGCTCGAATGCAAAGGCGTCCATAGTACCAAAGGACATGCTCCAGTAGTAGCTATTGGAAGAATCGGCCGGTAAATAAATATCAGGCTCAATTCCACCGCTTGCAAGAAGCACCTTCCCGCTATCGCTAGTAAAAACAGCACCTTCCATTTGGCCAGGAAGATCTGCGCCATCATATGGCTTTTGAATCGACCGACCCGAAGGTGTAAAATAATAGGCGACAGTTAACCTCACTTTAGAGCCGTCAGACAAGATTTTATCTTCTTGTACCAACCCTTTTCCGAAGGAGGTCGATCCATAAACGGTGGCTCGATCATGATCTTGCAAGGCACCTGTTACGACTTCTGAAGCACTAGCACTGTTTCCGTCTATGATAATATGTACGGGCAAATCTTCATAGCGCTCACCGCCGGAGGCTTTGGAAGTATGCATCCTGCCATCACCATATTTCGTAATTACGATACTTTTCTCTTCACCCAAAAATTCATCGGCAATGGCCACTGCTTCGTGCAGGTATCCGCCAGGATTACCACGTAAATCTAAAATTAGGCCACGCATTTGCAAACTATCTAATCTATTCAATGCAACCAGCAGCTCATCGTGCGTTGTTTCAGCGAAGCGCTCTACACGTACATAACCCAAGCTACCAAGCATCTGGGTACTGACCACACTTTCTAAGGGAATGATACCGCGCTGAACGGCCGCGGTTAGCGTCAATCCATCCCGCAGGATGCCGAAAGTAACATAAGAACCTTCTTCGCCCTTAATTCTCTTTGTAACTTCTTCATTAGTAAGCTGGGGTCCTGTAATTGTATCTCCGTCTATCGTAACTATTCGATCTCCCGGTAAAAGGCCGTAGGATGCTGCAGGACTATTTTTCATAATATTCACAAAGACCAATGTGTCTTTGTGAATACGGAATTCCACTCCGATACCGGAAAAGTTCCCCTGCATTCGCTGCGTTATGTACGCATCATCTTCGGCTGGAATGAACGTGCTGTGCGGATCGAGGGAACTTAGAACGTGATTCATCGCATCGTCCATCAATGCGTCAATATCTAGAGTATCTACATATTCGTATTCGAGAAAACGAAAAAATTGATCCAATTTTGACCGTTTAGGTTGCGCATCAGAACGAAACTGTAAGCCAATCCATACCCCAAAAATGAGGAACCCAAAAACCCACAAGACTACTGAATCACGCTTCATTCGACAGCCAACTGTTGCGTTTTAACACCTGCCTTCTCTAAAAAGCGTAAACCACTATCATCTTTGTATTTATTGATGTAAACCAACCGGCGAATACCTGCTTGATGCACTAGTTTACTGCATTCCTTACACGGGCTTAACGTCAAATAAAGTGTTGCCCCTTGAGCGGAAGCTGGACTGCCGGCAACTTTGAGAATGGCGTTTGCCTCAGCATGCAACACATACCATTTTGTATAATTCTCCTCATCCTCACAAGGATTCTCAAATCCAGTAGGCGTACCATTAAATCCATCCGAAATAATCATTCGATCTTTGACAATCAATGCGCCGACTTTTTTGCGGTTACAATGACTAAGTTGTGCCCACTCCTGTGCCATTCGCAGGTATGCCCGATCGTATTTTTGCTGCTTTTGTTGTTCTTCTGCTGTCATGAAGTTGTGAATTTAAAACTTTCGATTCGAAGCGGGGGTACAGCAGTACCAATTATTTTAAGTTCGCTTGATCGGAATAGTATATTGGATTCGAACCGGTTTTCCATCGAACGCAGCCGGGAACATTTTAGGCAATGCCTTGAAGATTTTTCGCACCACATGCATTGCGTAGAATTTAGTGCCGCTAAACGGCCAAAACTTTTTTCATAGTTCTCGAGAATTCATTCAAAAACAAGCTTTAACAATGGTGTTCTACTGTGTTTAAAAACTAAAAAACCCATCCTCGAGTATGCTCGAAATGGGTTTCTTAGTTTTTCGGCCGCGAAGCGCTACCGAAGTGTGGTACCTTGGGCGGGAATCGAACCCGCACTCCCGAAGGAACTGGATTTTGAATCCAGCGCGTCTACCAATTCCGCCACCAAGGCAAGGTTGAATTGGACGGCAAAAATAAGGGGGTTTTCTAATTCTCCTAACTTTTAAAAGAAAGAATTTCAATCCCACCTAGATTTAGGTGTATTTTTCTGTTCTTTTACTTACATTTGCACCCCTCTTCGGAGGAGCTTAAACCGCTACAAGAACACTGATATACAGTACAAATGGTACCTGAAGCTAAAATTTTCGCCGGTAGACACACCATGCACCTAGCAACGCAGATTGCTGGGCGTTATGGCATACCCATGGGTAATGTGAAGATCACGGAGTTTAGCGATGGTGAAATTTGTCCTTCATTCGAAGAAACTGTTCGCGGAACACGTGTATTTCTCATACAAAGCACAAATCCACCGGCAGATAACTTGATGGAATTATTGTTGTTGTGCGATGCTGCAAAGCGCGCATCCGCAAAACACATTACTGCAGTTATACCTTACTTTGGATTAGCGCGTCAAGACCGCAAGGATAAACCAAGAGTCCCGATAGGCGCAAAACTGGCAGCTAAAATGCTGATGGCAGCAGGTGCGACGCGCGTCATGACTATGGACTTGCACGCTGATCAGATTCAAGGATTTTTTGAAGTACCTGTTGATCATTTGTTC
>JAQWJX010000112.1:0-3636 GCA_029248145.1 Schleiferiaceae bacterium
ACCATACCGTATTGTGAACGCATCTTCCCGGATTGGGAGAATTACGGCCTGAAGACGGTGAGTAAGGAGTTGGGATTGGTAAATTCAGCGCGCCACAGAGCAGAAGGCGATGCGAGATTGACATTGGAGCTCCTGAAAATTTTGCTTGAAAAAGATCGTGATGCTTACTTGAGTAAGGTACATGTCAGTAAGGAGGCGAGCGTTCGGCGAAATCCATTTAAGCTGCAGGTGAAAAACATGCAGAATAAAGTGGGAATCTATTACATCTACAATGAGGAAGGTGAGGCTATTTATGTAGGATCGAGTAAGGACCTTCAAAACAGCATCAACCGTCATTTTGTCGCCGACAATAAAATAGCTTTGGCTTTGCAGAGTGAGGCAGCGACACTTGAAGTTGAAGAATTGGGGAATGAGGCTGTCGCTGAGGTATTAGTACGTTCCACTTTAGATAAGCATCGTCCGGTGTACAATATCACTAAGAAGAAACATTTTTTGAATTTTGGTATTTTTATAGATGCCAAAAAAGGCGCGGAAATAGACCATGTGCGCATCTTCCCGGTTCGATATAAAGCACCAGATTTTTATTTCGAAGGCCCGAAATCCATCTACCCGTGGTTGCAAAAACTGATGATGTCAGAAGGCTTAGACCCAAACACATTCCTTCTAGATAGAGATCGTGAGCACTATAATAAACACACGCAGAATTTACAGTGGAAAGCCAAAAATAAGCGTGTGGGAATAAGTACTCTTCGTAGTTACATGTTGCCTCAAGAAGGCGTATTGGTCGGTCCAGGTCGTAAATCAACGGAACAATGTGCCATTATCATAGAAAACTACCGCGTTTTAGGTTATACCTATTTTTATCTCGCCACAGACTCTACGAACCTCGCACAATTAAAGAAACGCATGGTTCATCTTGAAAGTGATGCGTATACGGTGGGGGTAATGCACCACTTTCTCCAAAAGGGCTATCTCAAAGTATTGGATTAATTACTTGAAAAAGTAGGTAAGACTAACCATGATTTGGCTGCGTCTCGCATCTAAATCAAAGCTGTAATCTGTTCCTCCGTTGTCGGTATAGGTAACGTTTCTAGACAGCATTCCAAAGCCCCCTTCGTATTTGACTTCTCCCATGAGTCGCCAAAGTTTTAGTCCGGCTTGAATATGCCAGCCCCAAGTCAGGTTAGCTTCTTGGTCGTTCGACCAAAGTGCGCTAGCATCTGCAAAGGGCAAAGACGGTGTGCCGCCTAAGCCAGCATACGCAGGCCCAAATTTAGCGCCGGCACTTATCGGAAAGTCTAGGCGTCGCACTGTAGAGCTTAGGTCAACTTCCTGTCCTCCGTCTGTTATGACGAGTGTCTCTTTAAACTGAGTATACAGGGCTTCACCGTGAACATAAACGGGTACTAGAGGAAGACTTATTCGGGTAATGCCTCCAAAGTGAAATCCGTTTTGAAAATCCGTTTGCAGGTTTGTGATGTCGTAGGTTTGGTCGTTGTAAATTGTAAGTATATCGGCGGCACTAAGTGCATTTTGCGGATAGTTTACACCGCCTTTTACGCCAAATTTTATCACCTTAAACTGCCCAAAGCTGAGGGTAGAGATGAGTAAGAAAGCGATAAGAGACAGATTGTATTTCATAAACAGTTGTCTAGGTAGGAACAAAAATAGTTCCAAATTATATTTTCTCTGTCCCTATAGGGTTGAGAGGTAGTTTTCAACGTTCATGTGAATGCGCGCTTCAACCTCTTTGTCACTTACTTTATTGAATGGTTTTCCCGTGATTTTCTCAAACAGTTCTTGGTAGCGATTGCTAACTAATTCAACAAAATCATCTGTCATTTCTGGTACTTTTTGACCTTCCTTACCTTGGAATCCGTTTTCCATGAGCCACTCGCGCACGAATTCTTTAGAAAGTTGACGCTGCGGCTCGTTATTGTTTTGTCGTTCTCCATAACCCTCGGCGTAGAAATAACGAGAACTATCGGGTGTGTGAATTTCGTCTATAAGAACGATCGTGCCATCAGCGAGTTTTCCAAACTCATATTTGGTATCCACAAGAATGAGCCCGCGCTGGGCAGCCATTTCCGAGCCGCGTTGGAATAGGGCACGGGTGTATTGCTCGAGTAGAAGGTAATCTGCTTCACTTACGATGCCTTTTGCAATAATATCCTCACGCGAAATATCCTCATCATGCGCGCCGTGTTCGGCTTTCGTTGCCGGAGTTATTATGGGTTCAGGGAACGCGCCGTTTTCTTTCATTCCCTCCTGTAGTGTAACCCCACACAATTCGCGAACACCACTTTTGTAAGTTCTTGCAGCATGCCCTGCGAGGTAACCGCGAATGACCATTTCTACTTTGAACGGTTCTGCTCGATGGCCGATAGTCACCTGGGCATCCGGAGTTACAATTCGCCAGTTCGGTACAATGTCTTTCGTTGCCTCTAAGAAATGCTCCGCAATTTGATTTAAAACCTGACCTTTTCCTGGTATAGGACGGGGCAGAACCACGTCAAAAGCTGAAATTCGATTCGAAGCGACCATCACAAGAACGTCACGTCCGATGGTGTAAACGTCACGAACTTTTCCGCGGTAGAAATGCGTTAATCCAGAAAATTGGTATGTGGGCTCTTGATTCATGATCAATCTTTTTGTTCGTATGCTTCAATTATTTGCTTCACTAAAGGATGGCGAATAACATCTCTTCCGTCGAGATAGACAAAACCAATTCCTTTCACCTTTTTAAGGTAACTAACGGCTTCTTTTAAGCCTGATTTTTGATGTTTTGGGAGGTCAATTTGTGAGGTGTCGCCAGTAATAATGAACCGCGCACTTTCTCCCATACGCGTTAAAAACATCTTCATTTGTGAGGTTGTTGTATTCTGGCTTTCATCCAAAATAACAAAGGCATCATCCAGTGTCCTACCGCGCATGAAGGCCAACGGAGCAATTTCAATAGTTTTGTTTTCAAGGTAAAATTCCAATTTTTCTTTTGGAATCATGTCGCGTAAAGCATCGTAGAGCGGCGCTAAATACGGATCTAGTTTTTCCTTTAAATCTCCCGGTAAGAAACCAAGGTTCTCTCCTGCTTCAACTGCTGGCCGAGTTAGAATAATGCGACGTACTTCACGATTTTTTAACGCTCGAACTGCCAGAGCAACCGCAGTATACGTTTTGCCTGTGCCGGCAGGTCCAATAGCAAATAGCATGTCGTTATCTACGCTAGCTTCTATCAGCTTATACTGATTAGGTGTCTTCGCCTTTATAATACGCCCTGAGGGTCCGTGCAAAATCACCTCATCCTTCAAGAGGGTGTAATTTTCTTTTGCAGCGTCACTCGCTTGCACAAGTGTGTCAAAAGCACGCTGGTCGAGTGTTTTATGTTTTTCAACATATGCGAGGATACCGTCGAGTTTATCTTCGAATTCGATCACGCTTTCTTCAGGACCGCTGACTTTTATTTTGTGGCCGCGTGCAACAATTTTCAGCTGTGGAAAGTACGTGCCTATCTGATTTAGGAACGTATTACTGGGCCCATAAAGTTGTGCTGGATCGGCCCCTGTGAGTTCAAATATGCGTTCTGTCAATTACTGCTACCTTGTATGGTGTAAATGAAGGCGGAATTGCCTTACTTTT